>JBASRI010000041.1:0-3243 GCA_049273755.1 Thermoanaerobaculia bacterium | reverse complement strand
GAAGACCGCCGGGCCTCCCTCCTCGCGATGCGCTTCGAGCGGCACGAACGCCGCCTGCTCGCGCGCGGCGCCGGCGGGTAACAGCCCTCGGAAGACGCCGTTGAGCCAGCCGCAGAGTCGTCCCGTGGAGCGGAAGTTCGTCGACAGCCGCAGCACGCGGCCCGCTTTCTCGATCCGGTCGCGCACGAGGCCGTAGGTCTCGATGTCGGCCCGCCGGAATCGGTAGATGGACTGCTTGGGATCGCCCACGACGAAGAGGGACCCGGGAATGGGGGTTGCGGCGCGCCAGTCTCTTTCCCCGGTGTTTTTCCCCGTCAGGTAGAAGAGGATCTCGGCCTGGATCGGGTCGGTGTCCTGGAACTCGTCCACCAGGATCGGCAGGAAGCGCTCCTGGAAGTCGCGGCGCACCCGGGGGTGATCGCGCAGCAGGTCACGGGCCAGCAGCAGCAGGTCCTGGAAGTTCAGCCGCCCGTGGCGGCGGCGCCACGCCGCATAGTCGGCGACCGCGGGGACGGCCGCCGCCATCGCAATCGGGTAGCTGTACTCGCGCCAGCGCTGGAGAGCCGGCCCGATCACGTCCCGGCAGAGCGCCTCGTAGGCCGGAGCGAGGCGTCCGGCCTCTCTCGGTTTCTTCCTGGCGCGGTCGAGCGCTTCGAGGACCTCGACGAACTCGGCGGGGTCGTCGAGATCCAGGAGCGCCTCGAGGCGCAGCGCCCGCCGGGCGGCCTCCTGGAAGTCGCTCCATCCGTCCGGGGGCGCCTCGGCCGGGAGATCCGCCTCGGCGCTTCGGAGAAAGCGCGCAACGGCGCGCCGCTCTCCGGAGAAATCCGGGGGTGGCGACTCCGGAGGCACCGCCGGCCTCACGTCCTCGTTCTCGCAGAGCTCGTCGAAAGTCTTGCGGAGGTCCTCCAGCCGGATGCCGAGAGCTGAGAGGTGCGAAAGAACCGGACTCTCCTGCGAGAAGAGCTTCTCGGCGTATCGCTCCCACGCCTCCTGGCGCGCGGCCTCGTCCTCGGGCTGCTCCATCTCGTCGAAGCCGGGGTCCACGCCCGCCTCGACGGGCCGCTCGCGCAACAGGCGCTCGCAGAAGGCATGGATCGTCCCGACGAAGGCCGTGTCGAGCCGGGCCAGCGCGGCCTCGATGCGCGCGCGTTCGTCGCCCTGAGAGCGGCGCGCGGCTTCTTCGAGGCGCGTCTGGAAGCGCTGCGACAGCTCGGCCGCCGCCTTGATCGTGAACGTGACCGCCGAGAGGCGGTCGATCGACGTCCGGCCGGTCCGGATCAGGGCGACCATGCGCTCGACGAGGCTCTCCGTCTTTCCCGTCCCCGCCGCCGCTTCGACGAGGAGCGTCGTATCGAGGTCCTCGCGGATCGCCCGCCGGGCCGCCTCGTCCGGAAGCGCGGCGGAAGGCGCGCGGTCAGTCCTCGACATGGATCTCCCGAAACGCCCGCAGCGCCGCCAGCGGGGCGTTTTCCAGCTTGGCCCGCGAGCGGGCGGCGGCCGCGGCGGCGCCTCCGCAGACCGCCGCGTAGTCGCAGAAGCGGCAGTCCTCTTCGTCCGCCGCGTGGGGGAAGGCGCCGGCCGCGAGCAGGTCCATCAGGCGGGCGAGCACGTCGCGGGTCGTTTCCGGGTCGAGGGCCATCCGGAGCCGCTGGCCCTCGCCGCGCCTGCCGGGAAAGAAGTACCCCGAGCGCGACACCTGAGGCCGCAGACCCGCTCGCTCGAGCAGGGCCTCGAGCGCCATCGCGTAGAGCGCGTACTGGATCTGCTTCCCGCCGTTCAAGCCCCGGGCCTCGCGGAACCTGAACGCCGCTCCGGTCTTGTAGTCCCAGACGTGAAAGCTTCCGTCCGGCGCTTCGTCGACGCGGTCGATCGAGCCTCGCAGCAAAAACCGCTTTCCGCCGCCGGCCGGGATCGACACCGGATCGCGGCTGGCGATCGATGAACGTTGGTCGGCCCGCGGAAGGCCGAAAGGCACTTCGAAAAAGCGAGGCGAGAGCGCGCGGCAGTGCTCCTCCTCGAGCCGGAGGAACACGCGACAGGCGAAAAGCAGCTCCTGACGCCGCTCGCCGAAGGAGAGCTCGCTGCGCGGGGGGATCTTGTCGCGCCAGACCCGGATCTCGCCCTCGGCGATCTCTTCGAGGAGGGGGGCGTGCCGGGCGACCTCGGGCTTCTCGCCGTCGGCGGTGATCCGCTCGAAGAAAAGGCGGAACACCTCGTGGAGGAGCGAGCCCGCCATGAGCGGGTCGAGCCACCGGGTCCGGTCGCGCTCGAGCGCCTCGGGAGGTTCGACGCCCAGGACGTGCCGGACGAAGTAGCGGAACGGACACGCCGCGAGGGTCTCAATGCGGGAGGCCGACTGCGGCTCGCGGCTTTCGCGCGGGTCGAGCTCCGGCGTCCCCGAGCGCACCCACCCGTCGTAGACGGTGAAGGCGTCGGAGGCGCGCGCTTCCTCGGCCCGGCGGCCGTCCTCCAGGTGCGGATACAGGGCCGCGACGTCCGCAGCTGCCGCCCCGCCGCCTGTCGGGCCGGCGCGGGAGAGTGTGGAGAGCCACCACTCCGTCTCGTCCAGGGAGGCGGATTCGCCGGGAGCGAATCCCGAGACGTCGGGCAGGGCCGTCAAGAGCTCGCTGTAGTTCGCGCCGCCCTTTCCGGGCGCGGCGCGATACACATCGAGAAAGAACGGTGAAGGGAACTGCTCGCTCTGTTGGTCGAGGCTGCGGAGCTTCCAGCTCGAGTAGCTGACCGTGACCTCGCCCGACACACGGGCCAGGCAGGCGGCGAGCGCGCGGGTCGCGTCGCGCGGTCGGTCGCGGTAGAGCGCCAGAGCCGCCGGCGCCAGGACGCGATTGATCGTCCGGCGCTCCGCGTCCAGCAGGACAGGGTCTTCCAGGTCGGCGCCCGGGTGCCGCGCTTCGTCGAGCCCGAGAAGAAAGACGCGCTTGCGTCCCGAAAAGCCGCCGGCGCCGACGTCCGAAACGTGGAGGCGGCCGGGCCGCGCGCGGTCGGACTCGACCGACAGGCTCCGGACCGCATCGGCGACGCGCGCGGTGGCTTCCGTCGGGGAGAGGGACGACGGAGGGAGCATCTCGAGCTCCTCGAGGAGCTTCTGGAGGCCGGTCAGAGCGGAGGCGTCGAGATCCGCCGAGACGCGGGCGAACTCCGTCACGAAGGCGCGGCAGCCGCGCGCGAGCGCCCGCAGATCACACGTCTCACTGGTGGCGCAGGCGGAGAGCTCCAAGG
>JBASRI010000039.1:0-1628 GCA_049273755.1 Thermoanaerobaculia bacterium | reverse complement strand
CCAGAGAGAAGCGCGAGAGCCGCGGGCTTGCGCTGGAGTCCCGATCCCTCGAGGAGCCGCTCGACTGCCGGAGCTCCCATGTCGCCCCCTTAGAAGTAGAGAGGGCAAAATAGGCGTAAATGAGGCGCAAGTCAACCCGCCCACCAGAGGCAGACTTCGAAGCGGTAGGGAACGCCGTGCGCAGCACGGCGGTAACTCAAATGCTGATTTTAGGGATCCTGCATAGCCAGATTGAATGTAATGAGCACTTGCCACTATGTAACGTATACTTTACCAAACCCCAGAAGGAACCCAACCGATGGACGCTGAAAACGCGAGAAAGTCCCCAAAACCAGCCACCCTCGACCTCCTCGCCATCGCACTCCTCGGCACCGGGCTGCGACTCGCCCTCTCCGCGTCAATGCGCCTAGCCGCCACGAAGCCGGGCGCTCCCCTTCTCTGGATGCTCTGGCTCGCGACCGGCGGCCTCGCCCTTCTTCTCGTCTGGGAGTTCGTCCGCCTCTGGCGGCGCCGCGAGAGCTGGGCGCTGTATCTCGGCGCGGCGCTTCTCTTCGTCCTGACCTATCGGCTCGGCAATCGCCGCCCCGAGATCGCGCCGCTCGAGCTGCCGCTCGCCATTCTGCTGCTCGCGCCGGCGGCCCTCCTGATCTGGGCGTTCGTGCGGCAGGTCCGCGGCGCCGACGAGCTCCAGCGCCGGATCCTGCTCGAAGCCCTCGCCATCGCCTTCGCCGTCGAGTTCACGGCGGCGATCGCCTTCGCCCTGCTCGAATCCTTCGACGTGCCGCGCCCGCCGTCGGTCCTCTGGGCCTCGCTGCTGGTGGTGTCCTGGAGCGTGGGGCTTGCGGTCGCCTCTCGGCGGTACGCGTGAAGAACCGCCTGCGCGTCCTGCGCGCCGATCACGACTGGTCTCAGGCGGAGCTGGCACAGCGGCTCTCCGTCTCGCGCCAGACCGTCAACGCGATCGAGACCGGCCGCTACGACCCGAGCCTGCCGCTCGCCTTCAAGATCGCAAAAATCTTCGACGCTCTGATCGAGGAGATCTTCCAGCCCGACGGCGAGCCGCCCAGCGATCCCTTCGGGACCTAGCCGTCACCGCCGCCCGCCGCGCCTCCGAGGATAGAATTCTCGCATCACTGTCGTTCCGGATCCGCCTGCGGCGCACGACGTTTTCATCAGCTACTCCAGCAAGGACAAGCCGGTGGCGGACGCGGTGTGCGCGGGGCTGGAAGGGCGCGGCATCCGCTGCTGGATCGCGCCCCGCGACATCCTTCCGGGGGCCGACTGGGGCGCCTCGATCATCGACGCGATCACGGGCAGCAAGGTCATGGTCCTCGTCTTCTCCTCGAACGCCAACCTTTCGCCGCAGATCAAGCGCGAGGTCGAGCGCGCCGTGGCCAAGGGAGTCAAGGTCGTGCCGTTTCGCATCGAGGACGTGCCGATGTCCAAGAACCTCGAGTACTTCATCTCGACGCCGCACTGGCTGGATGCCCTGACGCAGCCGCTGGAGCAGCACATCGCGCGGCTGGCGGAGACGGTGAAGCTTCTCTGCGCCGCGCGCGACTCGAGAGAGGTGCCTCCCCCGCTTCACAAGCCGACGGGCGCGCGGCTCGATCCGGCCCGGATTCCGA
>JBASRI010000038.1:0-2217 GCA_049273755.1 Thermoanaerobaculia bacterium | reverse complement strand
AAGGGATACGACCCGCGCTGGAACGCCTGCGGCATGAAGGATTCGATGACGAAGTCGTGGCCGGCCGAGATGTCGTTGGCCTCGGGTAGGCCCAGATCGCTCAGGCCCGAGAATCCGTGCCGCGCGTTGGGCGTTCCGGGCACGTCCACATTGTGGAACACGAGCCGGTAGGTCGTCCCCACCGTCAGCCGGAGGGGCTGCGAGACGGGACCGCCGGGCGAGAAGTTCCACGCCTTGACCGAGATCACGATTTCCTGAGGGCCGGCGGGAGGCGCCTGGTCGGGGGCGCCGACCACGAAGATGGGGTCCGTCGTCGCGTTGTCGATGACGGCGGCGTAGGAAAAGAGACCCTGTGTCCCGCCGCTGTCGATCACGATCCAGGCGTTGGCGGTCGCGACAGAGCCGGCGCCGATCGCGCCGAAGACGTCGTTGAGCTGCGCCCCCGCGTGGGGCGAAAGCGGCGCCGGAAGCGTCGCCGTGCCGACGAGCGTGCCGCCGTCGTACACCTTGAAGCGCGGCGTCGCCGCGGCATCCCCGGGGTTGTAGACGCCGACGTTCGCGCGGAAACCGGCGCCCGGGCCGCCGTTGCGGATCGAGGTCAACACCGTCACGGGCTGCGCGGTCGAGAGTGGCAGACCCGGAACGAACATCCCGACCGTCGGCGTCGGAGCGGTGGAGTAGAGGCGGCTCGTGACGACCAGCGTCCCGTCGGCCCCGCCGTGCGAAAGCTCGATCGCCCCTGCCGAGCCCGGCGACGTGAAGAGCGAGACGCAGACGTCGTCGAAGGCCCGCGACTCGCGCGGCCCGAGCGTGAAAGTCTGCGGCGCCGCGCCGCAGGTCCCGATGAAGCAGCGGTACTGGGCCGTAACGGTCAGCATCGCGGTGTACGAGGTGTTGAACGCCCGCACGTCCGAGTAGAACGGCGCCAGTCCCACGACGGAAGCGGCCGCCGGGAGAGTGATGGTCTCCGCTCGGACCCCGCCGGAGAGAGCGAGAAGAATGACGGTCGAGCGGACGGCGCGCATGGGCTCCCCCTGCCGATTGGACGACGCCGCGGCCCTGACGTTGACAAGAAAAAAGCCGCCCCGAAAGGGGCGGCCCAGGAGGACGGAAACCTGTCGCGTGCTTTACGGAGTGACGACCACGCTGCCGGTCATGGCGGTCAGGTGTACGTTGCAGAAATAGGGGAACGTCCCGGCCGTGCTGAAGGTGTGCGTATAGGTGTGCGGCGGGCCAGTCGGGCTGCCCGAAGTGAACAGACTGTCCCCGGTGCAGGGCGGGCAGGGACCCGAATCCACCGAATGGAACCCGGAGACCCAGACCCAGCTGATCGTCGTGCCCGCGGTGATCGTGGACGTGCTGGTTCCGCTAACCTGGTCCAAAAAATTCGTGCCACCCTGGCCGACGTTGACGGTGCGCGTTCCCGCGGGTGGTGTGGGAGTCGGGGTCGCCGTAGGCGCGGGCGGCGCGGGCGTGCGCGTCGCCGTGGGACCCGCCGGGGTGTTGGTCGCGGCCGGTGTGAACGCCTGCTGCGGCTGGTCCTCGGCGCCGACGACGAAGATGGGATCGGTGGTGTGGTTGTCGATGACGGCGGCGTAGGAGAAGACGTCGTGGTTGGCCGAGACGACGATGACGGCGTTTTCCGTGGCGGGCGGGGAGGCGCTGGCCACGTTGAAGATCCCGTTGACCTGCGCTCCGGAGTGGCCGCCCACGTTGACCGTCACGGGATTACCGACCTGCAGGCCTCCGTCGAAGATCGTGAAGGTCACGGTCGCCGGCGTATCCTCCCGATTGAACATCCCGACGTTGGTCCGGAACCCGGCCCCGGAGCCGCCGTTTCGAATCGAGGTCAGGACCGTCGTCGGATGCGCCTCCGAGTTGTCCAGGCCCGGGATGAACATGCCCACGGTCGGCTCGGGCTGGGTCGAGAAGAGGCGGCTGGTGACGACTAACTGCCCACTCGCCCCGGTGAACTCGAACTCGACGCCCCCGGCCGTGTTGGGGGCCTGGAATGTCCCCTGCACCATGTCGTCAAAGGCGTGGGACTCCCGAGGCGCCAGCGTGAACGTCTCGACCGGGTGCCCGACCGTCGTGCACGGGTTCGGAATGAAGCACCGGTACGTCGCCGTCACCTGGAGGGGTGCGGTGTACGAGGTGTTGAATGCCCGCACGTCCGAAAAAAACGGCGCCCCGCCCACGATCGACGCGGCCGCCGGC
>JBASRI010000065.1:0-4124 GCA_049273755.1 Thermoanaerobaculia bacterium | reverse complement strand
GCCCACGGCCTTGGCCAGGCGCGCCACCGCCCGCGCCACGGGCGACACGCCGAACACGAGGAAGCGGGCCGGCGGCAGAACGGGCTCCAGATAGATGTCCACGGTGCCTCCGCTGTGGCAGGTCATCGGAAAGACGAGGACCCCGGGACGTCGGTCCGCCCCCGGATCCGGCGAGAGCGCGATCAGCCGAGGCGACCGGACGGCGATCGCGGCGAGGGCCTCGCGCACGACGGTCGGCTGCGTGCAGCTTCCGCCGAGCCACCCGTGGAACTCGCCGGCGGCCGTGACGAGCGCGCCGTCGCCCTGCTGGGCCGAGCTCGCCGGCTGCCGCCGCACGACCGTCGCCAGGACGAAGGGCTCCTCCCGGCGCACAAGGTCGGCGGCGAGCGTCAGGAGGTCGGGGCGCATCGCGTCTGCTCCGGCATCGAGGCTCGGACCCGGTCGTAGTCCTCCGGCGAGTCGAGATCCGTCAGCGCCTGGGCCGGCCAGGCCAGGGCGACCGCCTGGGAGCGATGGCGCCGGACGACCCGCTTGCTGCAGCCCTCGCCCTCTTCCGAGGAAAGCTCGTCGAAGAGGCGGCGGTCGTAGAGCGTGGGCGGCGCCTGGGCGTCTCCGTACTCCGAGATCACGAGCGGCGGCTTCGACTCGCGATAGCGCTCGACGAGGGCGGCGATCATCTCCGCCGTGACGAATGGCATGTCCGCGAGCAGGACGACCGCCGCCGGTGCGTCCCGCGGGACCGCGGCGATCCCGGTCCGAAGCGAAGAGTGAATTCCGGTCGCGTAGGCGGAGTTGTGCACGGCGCGGCAGGAGAGCCCGGCGAGCTCCGCCCGCGAGCGGTCCGCATCGTGCCCGACGACGACGACGACCGGATCCAGGCCGGCAGCGAGGGCGCGTCCAACGGCACGGCGCAGGACCGACTCCCCTTCGAGCCGCAGAAAGAGCTTGTTCGTCCCCATGCGCGTCGAGCTTCCGGCCGCCAGGACGACTCCCGCGACCGTCCCGGCCGGGTCATCCGGCATGGATCGCGCTCTCCTTCTCGCGCAGCGGCAAGGGCTCGCGCCCGGCGCGCACGGCGAGCAGCTCCGCAACGATGGAAAGGGCGACCTGCTCCGGCCCCTCGGCGCCGAGGTCGAGGCCGACCGGCCCGAAGACGCGCTCGCCTTCCGGCGCTCCGATCTCCTTCAAGATCCGGCGCGTGCGCGCCCGGGGCCCGAGCAGGCCGACGGAGGCGGCTCCCGCGGAGATCAGCCGCCGGGCCCACTCCCGGTCGTGGCCGAAGGAGTGCGTCTTGATCACGGCACTCGAGCGGGGGCCCACGGGCAGCGAGGGGAGCCCGTCTTCGGGCCGCGCAAGCACTCGGCGGAACGCACCCGGGAATCGCGGGGCGGCGAGGAAGCTCTCCCGGTGATCCACGACGGCGACGCGAAACCCCACATCGGACGCGTAGGCGCAGATCGGAATCGCGTCGTCGCCCGCTCCCACGAGAAGCAGGTACGGCGGCGGCATGAGCACCTCGGTGAAGGCGCGGGCGCCGCCCGCCGAGCCCTCGAGGCGGCTCTGGGCGCCTACGGCGACCGTGACTCTTCCGACCTCGCCCTCGGGACCGTCGATGAGCGTAGAGACGGTGAACGGGGCATCCTCGGAGAGCAGCTCGCGAATCCGATCGGTCGCCTCGATGCCTCCAGGTCCCGGCGCCGGCTGGACGAAGACCTCGACGGAGCCGCTGCAGCCCAGGCCCAGGCCCCAGATCGCCTCGTCGTCGGCGCCCGTGTCGTAGCGCAGGAGGCGGGGCGCTCTCCTGTCGCGCAGGATTTGCAGCGCGTTCTCCCGCACGTCCGCTTCGAGACACCCGCCGCTGATGCCGCCGAGCGTACGCCCGTCGTCCTCGACCAGGAACTTCGCGCCGGGCCGCCGGTAGGCCGAGCCTTCCGTGCCGACGACCGTCGCGAGCGCGGCTTGCCTGCCGGCCTCCGACAGGCGCGCAATCCGCTCGAAGACCTCGGCGGTCTCTTTCCAGTGCTTCACGGCAGCTCCGGCCAAGGGGACTATACCCCCCGGTGGGAGACGTCAACGGCCGTCCAGGTTTCGCTAAGGCGGAAAGGCGGAGGCGTCGATCCCCGGCACGATGCGGAGCGCGTTCTTGTAGTAGAGCTTCTTCAGGACCTCGTCCGGAAGGTCCAGGCCGTACATCTTCCAGAACGCGTGCCGCTTCCGGTAGTAGTCGAAATACTCGTCGGCGGTCTCGAGCACGCGGAAGTAGACGAGATACTCGTCGGCCGCCCACGAGTCCTTGCCGAAGAGGACGCGGTCCTGGTACTTCACCAGGAAGTCGCGGGCCTGCCGGGGCTGGCGGCCGAGCTCGGCGAGCACGGCGCCGATCTCCGTGCACACGTTGGGGAGCTCGTCGAAGAGCTTGCCCAGCCGGGCGAGATCTCCCCCCAGCCAGCCCAGGTGCGCGTCGATGTAGCGCGTCTTCGGATGCCTGGCGAACATGCGGTGCTGCTCGGAGAGGAGCTGCTCGAACGGCGGGAACTTGTCGGGAGGCCGAGCGCGCTGGGGAAACTGCTTGAGCTCCAACCACCGCTCGTTGAACTTGTCCCGCGGGTCGAAGAAGGAGCGCGGCTCCGCCGTGTGGATGAGCACCGGGATGCCGAGCCTCGCGCAGGCATCCCAGACCGGGTCCAGGCGCGGATCGTCCACCGGCACGCGGGCCCCGCGAGCGTCCGTGGTCGTCATCCCGAGGTTCTTGAAGATCTTCAGGCCCTTTGCGCCGTGGCGCACGTCCTCGGCCAGCTGTGCGGCGGCCCGCTCTCCCCAGCCCGGCGTCTCGATGCCGGAGAAGTCGAGGTTGGCGAAAACGACGAAGCGGCCCGGGTAGCGGCCCGGGAGGTTGCGGTAGCCCTTCTCGAGCTCCGCGCCCCGGCCGCCCGAGAGGTTGACCATGACGCGCAGATTGATGCGGTCCATGTCGGCCAACAGCTTCGCCGCCTCCTCGGCCGAGATGTCGCGGTCCTGGTGGTTGTGCACGTCGATGAACGGATACTTCGCCCTCTGCGGGTGGTGCTCGGGCACGACGAGCGTGGATTTGGGCTCGTATTCCTCGATCGTCATCTCCTGCCCGAAAAGCGCTGCCGCGGAGCACAGGAGGAGCAGGAGGAGGGGTCGCGCGACTCTCAACGGTGATCCTAGACTTCGATCGCCCCGCCGAGCTCCTGCAGATGCCGGCGAAGCGTGTACGCTGGGTCGCTCGCGCGCCTCCGCAGGTATTCGTCGAACCGGAGCTGGTGGCGCAGCGTCGTCCCCCCTCGGACGCGCTCGGCCTGCCGCTGCTCGCGAATGTGGATCTCGCGCGCCGCCTCCACGATCGCGCCGGCGGAAGCGGCCGGAACGAACACGATCCCGTCGTCGTCGGCGAAGGCGGCCCAGCCCGGGTCGACGGCGACGTCGTCGCCGAAGCGAGCCGTCGTCAGCGCGCCGTCCGGAGGCGGATCCAGGCGCCGCGGCCCTGAGGGGCAGCGCCCGTAGCTGAAGACGGGGAATCCGATCTCCACGAGCTCCAGCGTATCGCGATGGCACCCCCACACAAGGGCCCCCGAGAGCCCGGCCGATCGCGCCTCGAGCACGGTGAGGTCTCCGATGCATCCCTCGTCGCGACGTCCGGCGTTGTCCACGACGAGCAGGTCGCCGGGCTGCGCCTTCTCGACCGCCTCGAGAAAAACGTCGACGCTGCCCGCATGCCGCGCCGGCCGGACGCGTCCCGCCGCCCGAGATCCCGGCACGACGGGCAGGACGCCCTCGGGCGCGAGCTGCATCGGGACTTTCAGGCGCAGGCTCGCGTCCGCGACGAGCGGCGTCGAGAGCTCCCGAAAGGCCTCGGCGAGAGCGCGGCTCTCCACGGTCAGGTCACTCGCCCGCCACGCCGGTCAGCCTCCGCCGAGCACCACGATCATGCCGCCTCCGCGAAGAGTCCCCGTTTCTCGATCGAAGCGAGGTTGCGTCCGTGAAAGAACGTCTCGAAATCGGTCGCGGGCGGGCCTTCCGGAAGGCACTCCGCGATCGCGATCTCGGCGATGGGCCGTCCGGCGGTGCGGGCGGCGCGCACGGCGCACTCGAGGTTGCTC
>JBASRI010000015.1:0-12078 GCA_049273755.1 Thermoanaerobaculia bacterium | reverse complement strand
CCCCAACGGCGTCGAGCCCGCGCCGCGCAAACGCAAGGGAATTCGGATCAAGACGTACGACGGGGTTCCGGGAGTCCAAGAGTTCCTGCGCCTGAGCCGCGCCATCGAGGCCGCAAAGCTGAAGGTCCCGATCCTGGCGGTGTACCGCCTGGCCGATGCGGCCAGGGCGCACCGGCGCGTCAAGAAGGGCCACATCCTCGGCAAGATCGTTCTGCGCATTCGCTGACGCGGCTCGACCGCGCTTGCCCGGCCGCGGCGGCGCCCTAGAATAGGCGCGCAAGCGCAACGACGACGGCAGTTGGTCGCAGCGTGTCAAGTTGCCCCCGGAAGTCAACGTCAACGGAACCGAGACCGGCGCCGTCTTCTCGCCGAGCGGGAAGTCGCTGCTCTTCTCGCGCGACACGAAGGGACCCGACTCGGGCGAGTTCTTCCTGCTTCGAGAGGGCGGCGACGAGGACTGGCCGCCCCCGTGTCCGGCAAAGCCGAAATAGGGGCGACGCTACCAGGCCACCCCGTAGTCGTCGCCGTAGTCGCTCGAGCCGCCCCACATCGTGCCGTGCTCCCGGTCGAAGAAGATGGCGTTGATCGGGCCCGACGTCTTCGGCTCGGTTTCGATCCTGTAGCCCATCTTCGCGAGCTCCTGCCGCACCCACGGCGGCACCGACTCGTTCAACGTCAGCCCTCCGGGCCGCGACTCGTGGTTTCCGAAGGAGCTCCGCATCTGGTAACTCGTGATGTTGGGCGCCTCCACGGCCTCCTGCACGTTCATCCCGAACTCGACGACGTTCAGAAAGAACTGGAGCAGGTTCTGGTCCTGCGAGTCTCCGCCCTGCATCGCAAAGGCGAGGAAGGGCTTGCCGTCCTTCAAAGCCAAGCTCGGCGTCAAGGTCACACGGGGGCGCTTGCCCGGCTCGAGCACGTTGTACGGGTTCTCCGAGGGATCCAGAACGAAGCTCTGCATCCGCTGGCTCATGCCGACGCCGGTCTTGCCCGCGATGCACACCGGGTTCCAGCCGCCCGACGGCGTCACGGAGACGACCCATCCCTCCTCATCCGCGGCCTCGATCGACGTCGTGCCCGCGAAGAAGCCCTCCTTGAACCCCTCGAGCGACGCGGCCTTCTCCGGCGGCGCGCTCTTCCACGTCTCGAGCAGCCCGAGATACGGGTTCTTTTCGCCCTGGAACGGGTAGGGATCGCCGGGCCTCGCGTTCGGATCGTTCTTCGTCCAGTCGATCCCCTTTGCGCGCGCCGCGGCGTACTCCTTGGATAGCAGACCGCGCCGTGGCTCGGCGGGCGGAAAGTCCGGGTCGCCGTAGTAGAAGTCCCGGTCGGCGAAGGCCAGGTTCATTACCTGGTAGAGCGCGTGGATGTAGCGCGCGCTGTTGTAGCCCATCGCCTTCAGGTCCAGGGGCTCGAGCAGGTTCAGAGCCTGGAGCATCACCGGTCCCTGCGTCCACACATCGAGCTTGTAGACGTCGATGCCCTTGTACGTCGTCTTGACCGGCGCCTCGATCTTCGGCTTCCAGCGGGCGAGGTCCTCCATCGTCACGAGGCCGCCCTGCTCCCGCGAGCCGCGGACGAACTCCCGCGCGATGTCGCCCGTGTAGAAGCGGTCGTAGGCCGCCAGGATCGCCTCGCGCCGGCTCTTCCCGGCGGAGAGCGCCTGCCGCTCCGCTTCCACCAGCTTCGCCAAGGTCGCGTGCAGGTCCGGCTGCCGGAAGACCTCCCCGGCCCGCGGCGCCTCCCGCGCCTCGCCCGGGTGCGTCAGAAAGACCTTCGCCGAGTACGGCCACTCTTTGATCCTGGCCTTCTCCCGCTCGATCCCGTTGGCGAGCTGGGCTTCGATGGGATATCCGTCCGCCAGCTGCATCGCCGGCGCCAGGATGTCCTCGAGCGACAGCTTCCCGTACTCCGCCAGCATGATCAGCAGGCCGCCCGGCGTGCCAGGCGTGACGGCCGCCAGCGGCCCGTACTCCGGCGGATACGCCATCTTCCGGTTCTTGAAGTATTCCGGAGTCGCGCCCGTCGGGGCGACGCCGAGCGCGTTGATCGCGACCACCTTCCCCGTTTTCGGATTGAAAATCAGGGCCTGCGTCTCGCCGCCCCACGACAGCGTGTCGAACATCGTGGTCGTCGCCGCCAGCATCGCGCATGCCGCGTCGACCGCGTTGCCGCCCTTCTGAAACGTCATCGCGCCCGCCGTCGCGGCGAGTGGCTTGCCCGTGATCGCCACCCAGTGCTTGCCGTGGAGGACGGGCTTGTTGGTCGCGGCGGGAGCGGTGGCAGCCACCGCGATGGCGGCGCTCTCCATCAGAAACCGCAGGGCTCGCTTCATCGGTCCTCCCGGGGCCTATCGGAGCTCGGTCTCGAGGAACCGCGCGGTGCGGCTGTAGAAGGTGATCTGGTTCTCCTTGCGGGAAAGCGAGTGTCCCTCGTTCTCCGCCACCATGTATTCGACGGGCACCTTCCGCGTCCGAAGCGCCTGGACGATCTGATCCGATTCGGGGCGCGGCACGCGTGGGTCGTTGGCGCCGGCATAGACGAAGAGCGGAGCCTTGATCTTGTCGACTTCCTCGATCGGAGAGATCGTCTTCAAAAACGGGCCGTCCTTGTCGAGGTCGCCGAACTCCACCTTGAAGATCTCCCGGATCACGCCGCTGGTGCTCTGGAGGAACGTCGTCATGTTCGCGACGCCGAAGAGATCGACACCCGCCTTCCACAGGTCCGGCCAGCGCTCGAGGGCGATCAAGACCGTGTAGCCGCCGTAGCTGCCGCCGTACACGACCATGTGGTCCTTGTCCGCCCACGGCTGCGAGGCCGCCCAGCGCGCGGTTGTCTCGATGTCCTTGAACGCGTCCAGCCGCCGAGGGCCGTTGTCCGCCATCTCGAACGACCGGCCGAAGCCCCCCGATCCGCGGACGTTTGGCTCGACGACCGCGTAGCCGAGCGAGGTGAAGAAGCGCACGGTCGGCGACCACCGGATCTGAGACGATCCTGCCGGTCCGCCGTGATAGACGACGAGGACCGGCCGCTTCTGCCCGGTGCCACCCTCCGGCAGATACACGTTGGTCGGCAGCTTCAATCCGTCGAAGGCGGCCACCTCCACGATCGAAGCCTGCACGCGCGGGAGGCCTTCCAGGCTCGGACGCGGTTCCTTGCGCAGGGGACTGGCCTTACCCGTCTGCACGTCGATCGCATAGATCGAACCGGGTGAGTCCGGCGTCGACCAGCTCGCGGTCAGGACCTTTCCGTCCTCGGAGAAGAAACCTGCTCCGCCGCTTCCGAGCGGGAGGGCCACCTCCGCCGCCGGTTTCAAGGTCGCGGCGTCGAGGATCCGTATCTCCGTGTGGTTGCCGGCGCCGAGGCTGAGCGCGACGCGGCCGGTCGTCTTCGAGACGACGAGGGAGTCGACCTCAGCTCCCGGGAAGCGCGTCTCCGCGTAACGAGCGACCTCCTTCCCGCCCGCGTCCAGCGCCAGGAGGAGGGCCTGCTCGCCGCCGGCGTCGGTCGCCACGAAGATCCGCCTCCCGTCGTGCGAGAAGGACGCGTTGCCGACCACCGACTTCGGGGCTCCCTCGGGCGGATAGATCACCCTTCCGGTGCCCTTCGCGAGGTCGACCAGCACGAGGGTGTTGTCGCTCGAGCTCGGAAAGCGAATCCAGAGACCCCACTTGCCGTCCCGAGTCACGTCGGCGAGCGCGCCGGGGAGTCTGTCCTCGTAGATCTTCTGCTCGGTGGAGCCGCGTGCCAGCGAGAGGGAGTAGACGCTCGAGCTGGGACTCGACAGATTGCGCCCGGAATAGAAGGCGGTCTCGGGCGCGCCGTCGGGGACGAACGGGGAGCCCCGCTGCAGGCGGACGCGGGGGGTCCGCTCGACGAGGCCGCTTCCATCCAGGCTGCACGTGAACACCGACCAGTTCTCGTCGGCGCCGTGGTCCGAGGTGAAGATCACGGTCTTTCCATCCGGGAGAGGCCACGCCGCGTTGACGCGCTCCGAGGTCTTGACGATCCGCGCCGGCGGCGCCTCGGGCCGGGCGACGTCCGCGACGTAGAGCTGCGGCAGGCCATCCCGGTTCGAGGAGAATACGACCTTCCTTCCATCGCGGGTCAACACGGGGTCGCTGTCGGAAAAAGCGTCGACGATCGCTGCGGCTTTCTTCGCGAGCTCCGCCTCGCGCGCCGACCCGCTTGGAGGATCCGGCTCGACGCCGGGTGCCGCCGACGGGGCCGCGGGGGAAAGACCACATGTCAGGACCGCCAGGACGACCCAGATTCGCTTGTTCATGGGAGGAGACGCTACATCAACTCCCCCCGCACCGGAGGCCGGCCGGGTTGCGCCCCGCCGCGAACTGGGATTAGCTCGCCTGGTGTTCGTCGGCCACTACGGCGTGTCGTTCGCGTCGAAGAGGCTGAGCCCCGGTCTCTCGCTGGGAGTGCTCTTCCTCGCCGTGCAGCTTCTCGACATCCTCTTCGCCCTCTTCGTGCTCCTGGGCATAGAAAAAATGCGCATCGTCCACGGCTTCACGGCCTACAACCCGTACGACCTCTATTGGATGCCCTACAGCCACAGCCTGTTGGGCGCCGTCCTGTGGTCGGTCGTGACCGCGCTCCTCTTTCTCGCGGCTGCGCGCCGCCCCCGTTCACGCGAGCGCCGAATCGCGGCCGCGGTTCTGGGGGGAGCGGTGTTCTCTCATTTCCTGCTCGACCTGCCGATGCACACGCGCGACCTGCCGCTCGGCCTGGATGCCGCGTCCCCAAAGATCGGTCTGGGCCTGTGGAATCACCCGCTGGCGGCGGTCGCCGCCGAGCTCGCCGTGCTGGCCGCGGGAGTCGCGATCTATCTGCGTGCGACGAGGGCGAAGAACCCGCGTTATGCCGTCGCGACCGGCGTGTTCGTCGTCATCCTCGTCGTGCTGACGGTCGCGACTCGGTTCATGCCCGATCCGCCGAACGAGACCGCCTTCGCGATCCGGGCGCTGGCTTCCTACGCAATGCTGGCGGTCGCCGCCGGCTTCATCGACCGAGGACGGAGGGCGCCGGACCGCTCACACCCTCGCAAGCTTGTCATCCCGAGGAGCGCAGCGACGAGGGATCCCTTTTCAAGCCACGCTGAGACTGGAAAGGGATGAACACCGGGCATTGCCCGGCGTTGCCTACTGCCGAGGGCCTGCCTTCGGTGGCCGGCTATCTCCCTGCGCTCGGGATGACAGATCAGACCGCCGCTTCCTCCAGCTCCGGATAGGCGGACTCCCCGACTGCCTCGGCCGTCTTGGTCCGCGTCTTCGCGACGAGAACGTAAATCGACGGCACGACGAAAAGTGTGAAGGCGGAGCCGATGATCATGCCGGAGACCAGCATGATGCCGATGCTGTTGCGGGCGCCGGCGCCGGGACCCTTGGCAAACACGAGCGGCATGTGGCCCATGACCGTCGCCGCCGTGGTCATGAGGATCGGGCGCAACCGCGTCTGCGCGGCCTCGATGACGGCCGCGAGCTTCCCGACGCCCCTCTCCTGGACCTTGTTCGCGAACTCGACGATCAGGATGCCGTTCTTGGCGATCAGGCCGACCAACGTGATCAAGCCGACCTGGCTGTAGATGTTCAAGGTCGTCAGACCGAGGAACGAGAACATGAGGGCGCCCGAAATCGCCAGCGGCACCGAGCCCACCAGGATGATGAAGGGATCGCGGAAGCTCTCGAACTGCGCGGCCAGCACCAGGTAGATCAGGATGGCCGACAGCAGGAACGTGAAGAGGAACTTGCCGCCCTCCGTCCGCAGCTGCCGAGACTCGCCCGCGTAGTCCACCGTGAAGCCCTTGGGCAGAATCGTTTTCGCCTCCGACTCGAGGAAGGTCAGCGCCTTGTCCAGCGAGACCCCCGGAGGGATGACGCCCTGAATCCGCACGGCGTTCAACTGCTGGAAGCGCTTCAGCTCCCGAGGCTCCGTGGTCGTCTTCAGCGTGGCGAACGTGGACAGCGGCACGAGCTTGCCGCCGGCTCCGGTGACGTAGATGTCCTTGAGCTGGTCGGCGGTGAGGCGCTCCGCGCGCTGGATCTGAGGGATGACCTTGTAGCTGCGCCCCTGAATGCTGAAACGATTGACGTAGTCGCCGCCGAGCATCGTCGAGAGGTCGCGGCCCGCCGTGCCCAGATCCACGCCTTGGGACCGGAGCTTGTCGCGGTCGAAGACGACCTCGGCCTGCGGCTGATCGAACTTCAGGTCGGAATCGGCGAACATGAAGAGCCCGCTGGCGAAGGCTTTCCCGACGAATTGGTTGGCGAACTCGACCAGCCGCTCGGGCTCCGCGGTCGAGGCGACGACGAAGTCTACGGGGAAGTCCCCTCCCCCCGGAAGCGCCGGTGGAATCAGCGAGATGACGCGGACGCCCGGAATCTTCGACAACCCCACGGCTGCCTCGACCTGGAGCTGTTCGGTTCTCTTCTTGCGCTCGCTCCACGGTTTGGTCACCATGCCGCCGAAGCCGCCCTGCGGGCCGATGAGCTGAAAGACGCTCTGGTGCTCGGGCATCGCCTTGTAGACGTCGTAGACCTGGGTGGCGAAGAGACGTGTCTGGTCCAGGGTGGCGTTGGGCGCCGCCTGGACGACGCCGAAAACAACGGCCTGGTCTTCCTTCGGCGCCAGCTCCTTCTGCGAGAACATGTAGAAGGGGACGATCAAAGACACCACAATCGCCCAGAGGACGAACACGACCGGGCGGTATTGCAATGTCCCCGTCAGGACGCGGCCGTACGCCTCGCGCACGCGTTCGAACCGCCGGTTGATCCAACCCGCGAAACCCTTCTCGGTGTCTCCGGTGCGCAGGAGCTTCGACCCCATCATCGGCGACAGCGTCAGCGCGACCACCCCGGACACGATCACGGCGCCCGCGAGCGTGAACGCGAACTCGCGGAACAGGGCGCCGGTCAGACCTCCCTGGATGCCGATGGGCGCATACACCGCGGCCAGCGTGATCGTCATGGCGATGATCGGACCGACCAGCTCGCGCGCGGCCTTGATCGCGGCCTGGAACGGCTTATCGCCCAGCTGGAGGTGCCGCTCCACGTTTTCGACCATGACGATCGCGTCATCCACGACGAGCCCGACCGAGAGGACGATCGCCAGCAGCGTCAGCAGGTTGATCGTGAAGCCGGCCATCAGCATCAGGAACACGGCCCCGATCAGCGAGATCGGAATCGCGACGATCGGGATCAGCACCGCCCGGAAGGAGCCGAGGAACAGGAAGATGACCAGGATGACGATCAGCAGCGTCTCGGTCAGGGTCGAGAGCACCTCGTTGATCGCGTCCTGGATGTAGGCCGTCGAGTCATAGGGGATCCCGACCTTCATGCCGACCGGCAGCTGCGCCTGGATCTCGGGGATGGCTTTGCGCACCCGCTTGATCACATCGAGCGAGTTGGCGTTCGGCAGCACCCAGACCCCCATGAAGGTGGCGGCCTGCCCGTTGAAGCGGACGTCCTCTTCGTAGGTCTCGGCGCCGAGGACGACGTCGGCGATTTCCCCCAGCCGGACCACGACGCCGTTCTTCTCCTTGACGACGAGCTGCTTGAACTCGTCCGCGGTCTTGAGGTTCGTGTTGGCGACCAGGTTGACCGACACCATCGAGCCCTTCGTCTTGCCCAGCGCCGAAAGGTAGTTGTTTTCGGCCAGGGCCTTGCGCACGTCGCCGGGCGCGATGCCCAGAGCCGCCATCTTCTCCGGCTTGAGCCAGGCCCGCATGGCGAACGTGCGCCCTCCCAGGATGTCGGCGCGCTGGACGCCGCTGACGGCCGACAGCTTCGGCTGCACCACGCGCGTCAGGTAGTCGGTGATCTGGTTCTGGTCGAGGTCCGCGGACGAGAAGCCCAGGTACATCGCGGCGAACTGCGTATCGGCGGTCTCGAGCTCGATGATCGGCGCCTCCGCCTCCGGCGGCAGGTCGTTGCGCACCTGGGCGACCTTCGCCTGAACCTGCGTCAGGGCGGCGTTCGTGTCGTAGTTGAGCTTGAGGTGGACGGTGATCGTGCTGACGCCCTGCTTGCTGGAGGATTCGAGGTAGTCGATGCCGTCGGCGCTGGCGATCACGCGCTCGAGTGGGGTCGTGATGAAGCCCCGCACCAGGTCGGCGTTCGCGCCGACGTAGTTCGTGGTTACGCGGACGACGGCGATGTCGCTGCGCGGGTACTGCCGCACGGAAAGCGAGCGAATCGCCTGCAACCCCGCGATCAGGATCACGAGGTTCACCACCATCGCCAGCACGGGCCGGCGAATGAAGATGTCTGTGAATTTCATCAACTTTCCTCGGGCTTCGGGGCCGGGTTGTTGCCCGGCTGGGTCTTGTTGTTGACCTGGACCGCCGCGCCGTTGCGGAGCTTGAAGACGCCCGACGTCACGACCTCCTGGCCGGGTTTGATGCCGGACACCACCGCGACCTGGTCCCCTCGGCCCGCTCCGAGCTTGACGAACTGCTGGCGCACCCCGCGGTACGTCTTGCCCTGCGGGCTCTTCATGTCCTCGACGACGAACACGGAGTCGCCGTAGGGCGCGAAGTTGATGGCCGAGGCCGGAAGGGTAAGGACCGAGCTCGCCGTGCCCATGTTGAGACTGGCCTGCACGAACATCCCCGGGCGCAGCTTCGCCTCCGCGTTGGACAGCGTGGCCTGGACCTGGACGTTGCGGGTCGCTTCATCGATGGCCGATTCCGTGGCGGTGAGCTTCCCGGTGAACTCCATCGCCGCGCCTTCGGTCGTGACCTTCACTTCGCTGCCGGGACGCAGCCGGACGAGCTCCTGCTGCGGCACCGAGAACGTGACGTAGATCGGATCCAGAGCCTGCAGCGTCACGATCGGGCTGCCTCCCGACAGGTACTGGCCCAGGTTGACCTGACGGATGCCCAGGATTCCCGAGAAGGGGGCCCGGATCGTCTTGCGCGAGATCGTTGCGCGGATCTCTCCGACGCGCGCCTCTGCCTGCTTCTGCTCCGCGTCGGCCCGGTCCCACTCCGCCTGGGCGGCGATCCCCTTGCCTCGCAAACCGGTCATCCGCTCGAGGCCGATCCGCGCGAGCTCCCCCTGAGCCTGTGCGGCGGCGAGCTGCGCCTGTTCCTGCTTCGTGTCGAGCTGGATGAGGACGTCGCGTGCGCGCACGCTCTTGCCGGACTCGAACGAGATCTTGGCCACGATCCCGGGCAGATCCGCTGCGACGGTAACACCCTGCACGGCCGTCACCGTTCCGATCGCAGACAGGGTCGCCGGCCACGCCTCGTTCTTCGCGACGATCGTGGTCACGGCCTCCGGGGGCATCTGGAAGGCGGCCTGCTGCGCCATGCCCTTCCTGATCTGACCGTACTTCACCGCGCCGATGGCCCCGATGAACACGACGGCCCCCGCCAACATCAACAACATCCGTTTCCTCATGCCAGAAACTCCTCCAACGCCACGAAACGGGAAATCGGCCTGACTCTCATTCCCATAAATAAGCTGTCTACGGGGTTCCGGATTCCGGGTTTTCCGGACAGCGGCCCTAATGTGTCAGAACGGCCCGGATCTTATTATCGCATTCACAACACTTCGGTATCGGTTGCCTCCGCTCCTACCTCTAAGTCGAACAGGGCATGCCCGGATCGACATCCCGGCGAAAGACCGCTCGCGCCGGTGCGCACGGATTTTGCGTCCCAGGTCGTCTCCGAGGGGAAGCGGCTCTGCGTTAGGCCTCTTTGCGAGCGGCTACGCGGACCTTTCGGCGCCCGCCTCGCCGTCCGTTGCGCCGTTCTTGGCGGCCCCACTTCCGGATTCGGAGCGCGCGTGCACGTCGCGGAGCCGAGCCAACACGAGGATCGCGATTCCGGCTGCGATGAGGGCGCTGATGACCGCGGAGCGCTGAAATCCCCGGGTGAACGCCTCGCGGGCCGCGCCCAGAACCGTCGTCCGGAGCGCGTCGGGCAACTCCGAGGCCGCGGCGACGGCGCCGCCGAGCGTGTTTCGAGCGGCCGTCGCGACGTCGGGTGGGATGGCGGCCGGGAGGGCGCGGGCCATCGCGCTGCGATAGATGACGGTCCCGACGCTGCCGAGGATGGCGATGCCGAGCGCCCCGCCGAGCTCGGCGCCGGTTTCCGAGATCCCCGCCGCGGCGCCGGCCCGTTCGGGGGGCGCGGTTCCGATGATCAGGTCATTCGCCAGCGTAAACACCGGCGCCAGCCCGAGCGAGAACAACAGGGATCCGGCGGCGATGACGGCGAGCCCGGAGCTTCCGTCGACCAGGCTGAGCGCGCCGAGGCCCACGGCCCCGATCACCAGGCCGGCGGCCATCAATCGATCAGCCCGGACCCGGCGCACAATCATCGGGGCCAGCAGGGACCCGACGACGAACCCGCCGGACCAGGGAAGCGTCCACAGGCCCGCCTGCAAGGGCGAGAGGCCGAGCACCAACTGCAGGTACTGCGCGATGAAAATGTAGGGCCCGAACGCAATGAAGCACGCGAGCGTGTACGTGACCAGGGACGCGCTGAACCCGGGCGCCCGGAACAACCGGAGGTCGATCAGCGGATCCGAAAGCGTTCGTTCCCTGCGCACGAACAGCGCGCCTGCGGCCACGCCCGCGGCGATGGACAGGGCGGCGAGCCACCCCGGCCCGTGCTCGGCGATCCGCTTAAGGCCGTAGATCACCGCCAGCACGGTAACCAGGGAGAGCCCCGCGCTCGCCAGGTCCAGCCGTCCCGCCTTGGGATCCCGGAACTCGGGCAGCAGCCTGGGTCCCAGCACCAGCAGCAACGCCATCACCGGGACGCTCAGCAGGAACACGGAGCCCCACCAGAAGTACTGCAGCATCAGCCCGCCGAGCAGCGGCCCGATCGCCGCGCCGACCGAATAGCTCATGATCCATACCGAGACGGCGATCGTGCGCTGCCTCGGGTCGTGAAACATGTTGCGGATCAGCGACAGCGTCGAGGGCGCCAGCGTCGCGCCGGCGACACCGAGCAGCGCGCGGGCTGCGATCAGCATGCCGGCGGTCTTCGAGAACGCGGCGAGCACCGACGCGACGCCGAACGCCGCGCCGCCGATCAGCAGCAGCTTCCGTCGGCCGATCCGGTCGCCCAGCGTGCCCATCGTGATCAGTGAGCCGGCCACCAGGAACCCGTAGATATCGATGATCCACAAGAGCTGTGAGGCGCCGGGCCGAAGGTCCACGCTCAAAGCCGGAACGGCGAGGTTCAGCACGGTCAGGTCCATTGAGTAGAGGACGCACGGAAGGGCGATCACGGCCAGCCCGATCCACTCGCGGCGCGTCGCCCTGGGGGAATCGATCGTGGTGATGGAGCCCTCCTCGGCGCAACCGGCCGGTCAGGCCTCGACGAGGACCTTGAAACCCCCGTACGCCATCCGCTTGAAGTCGAACGGCATGGACTCGTTCGCCACCATGCTCGTGATGCGCGTGTCCTTCATCACCTTCGCGTTGACCCGGTCGCGATGCGCGCGCGACTTGTAAATGATCCACGAGAAGAGCAGCGCCTCGCCGGGCTTGAGCTTGACGCCCCGCTTGAACGGCAACGCGCTCTTCCCGCGCACGTCGTCGCCGACGCACTCGCGGTACTCGAGGGCGCCGTGCTCGCGCCAAACCTTCCCCGCCTTCTGCGCCATGCGGCGGTAGGCTTCCAAGTTCTTCCTCGGGACCGGCAGAAGAAAACCGTCGACGTAGCGGGCCATGTGGAACCTCCTCAGGGTTGTTGAGAACGAAGTTGAGCCGTCATCTTGGCTGGGCCGACGATTGCCGCACGCACGCGGCGGCGCGCTCGAGCAGCAGGTCGCGCTCGCGTGCGTTTCGCGTCAGTGATGCCGCTCGCTCGAACTCCGCACGGGCCGCTTTGAAGCGGCCGAGCTTCTCGAGCAGGTCGCCGCGTACGGCCGGCAGGAGGTGGTAGCCCTCGAGCGACGGCACCGAGGTCAGTCGATCGACGAGCTCGAGGCCCGCCCCCGGACCGAACGCCATCCCGACCGCGACCGCGCGATTGAGATCCACCACGGGCGACGGCGCGAGCCGGCCGAGCGCCTCGTAGAGCGCCGCGATGCGCCCCCAGTCCGTCTC
>JBASRI010000011.1:0-13216 GCA_049273755.1 Thermoanaerobaculia bacterium | reverse complement strand
CGCCAGGGCGATCGCACCGGTGTTCTCGTCCTTGTAGAGCACCTTCTGCCACGTCCGGCCGCCGTCGTTCGAGCGGAAGACGCCGCGTTCGGCGTTCGGCCCGTACGGGTGTCCCAGGACGGCCACGAACACGTGCTCGGGATCGCGCGGATCGACGAGGATCGCGCCGATCTGCTGGCCGTCCGAGAGCCCCATCTGTTTCCAGCTTTTTCCGCCGTCAGACGACTTGTAGACGCCGTCGCCGGTCGAGAGATCCGGCCGCTGCAGCCCTTCCCCGCTTCCAACGTACACCACGTTGGGATCCGACGGAGCGACCGCCAAGGCGCCGATCGAGCCCGTCGGCTGCTCGTCGAAGATGGGCGTCCACGCGCGGCCGGAATCCGTCGTCTTCCAGACGCCGCCGTTGTTGACGCCGACGTAGAAGAGGTTGGGTTGGCCGGGCACTCCCGTCGCGGCGACCGTGCGCCCCCCGCGGAAAGGGCCGATCATCCTCCAGCGCATTTCGGCGAAGAGCTTCGGGTCGAAGGGTTGCGAGCGGGCTCCCGCGACGGGACCGATCAGAGCGACGAGACAGGCGGCGGCCCGAAGCAAGCGGCGCGTCAAACTCATTTTCACCCCCGAAGGCGCCTACTCTAACTTCGGTGCCGACCCGCCGATGTCGACCGCGTCCTCGCGAATTGCTCTTCGAACTCGAAGTGCGATAGCTTCGCGCGGGACCGAAACGGACCTCCCCTCATGCTCGAAAAGAGAGCGCACCCCCGGCGCAAGATGCGGTTGATCGTGGACTTCGACGCGGTCGGGTCGAAGACCTCGGGCATCACCTACGACGTCTCCCGCACCGGCCTCTTCGTCCGGACGGTTCGGATCCCGAGCGTTGGAACACAGCTCTCTCTCGTGCTGCATCTCGCGACCGGACGAGAGCTCCAGGTCTCCGGGAAGGTCGTCCGGACCTATAGCGCCCACGGCACGCTGCGATTCGTGATCCCGTCGGGCTTCGGGCTCCGGATCTCGCCGAAGTCATCCGACTACGACGACTTCGTCTCTTCGGTCTTCGGATCACCGGTCGCCGCTGATCAGGACTGACGTCGAAGTCCCCCGCCGTTCGCCTCAGTCGGGCTGACAGCGCAAGGCTCGTCCTGTATGATGCGCCGTTCCGCGGGGTCGTAGTTCAGTTGGTTAGAACGCCGGCCTGTCACGCCGGAGGTCGCGGGTTCGAGTCCCGTCGGCCCCGCCAGTTCATGCCCCTCCCGAGCCGGCGGCCCCTTCTCTGAAGAAGTTGTAGTCTGTCTGCAGTTCGATGTCGCTTGCCGCGGGCACCCGGCTCGGCCACTACGAAATACTCTCGCCGCTCGGCGCGGGCGGGATGGGGGAGGTCTACCGGGCGCGGGACACGCGTCTCGGGCGCGAGGTTGCCGTCAAGGTGCTGCCGGCAGCCGTCTCAGCGAATCCCGAGCGGCTGCGGCGCTTCGAAAAGGAGGCGCGGTCGGCTTCCGCGCTCAATCACCCCCATATCGTCACGATCCACGACATCGGCGAATCGGGTGGAACCGCGTTCATCGCCATGGAGCTCGTGGACGGGCAGACGCTGCGGGAGCTGCTGGCGGAGGGCGCTCTGCCGACGAAGCGGCTTCTGACGATCGCAGCGCAGGTGGCCGACGGGCTCGCGAAGGCGCACGGAGTGGGGATCGTGCACCGGGACCTGAAGCCCGAGAACGTCATGGTTTCGCAAGACGGCTTCGTGAAGATCCTGGATTTCGGCCTGGCGAAGCTGACGCAGCCGGAGGGCTCGAGTGGAGCGACGGCGGCGCCGACGGTCTCGGGCGCGACGGAGCCGGGGATCGTGATGGGGACGATCGGGTACATGTCGCCGGAGCAGGCGGCAGGACGGGCGCTCGACTTCCGGTCGGACCAGTTTGCGTTCGGTTCGATCCTCTACGAAATGGCGACGGGAAAGCGCGCCTTTCAGCGCGGCTCGGCGCCACAGACGATGGCGGCCATCATTCAAGACGAGCCGGACTCGATCTCCGCCCTCAACCCCAGAGTTCCAGCGCCTCTGCGTTGGATCATCGAGCGGTGCCTCGCCAAAGAGCCGCGGAGCCGCTACACCTCGACCGAGGATCTGGCAAAAGAACTCGCGACGATCCGCGATCGCCTCTCGGAAGCGACCAGCGCGGTGAGTGCGCTTCCGTCAGAGCCGGCTCCCGTTCGGCAGCGCCGCTGGTGGATCCCGGCCGTTCTCGCCCCGGCGGTTCTCGTGATCGCGGGCGTGACGGCCTGGCGCCTGCGTCGCGCCGACGACTCCTGGAAGAATCCCCTGGCGGATGCCCGATACACTCGGTTCACGGACTGGGAAGGCTCCGAGCTCGATGCCGCCATCTCGCCCGACGGCAAGTTCGTCGCCTTCCTGTCCGACCGCGACGGCCCCTTCGATGCCTGGGTGAGCCAGGTCGGTAGCGGCGAGTTTCTCAATCTCTCGAAGGGCCGGTATCCGGATCTCGTCAACCCGCAGACTCGCAACGTCGGGTTTTCCGGCGATGGGGCTCACGTCTGGCTCCGGATTCTGGAGGGAAAAAGGGAGAGCGTGTGGCTCGTGCCCACGATGGGTGGGACACCGCGTCCCTTCCTGCCCGACGCCGTTCAACCGGTCTGGTCGCCAGACCGTAGCCACGTCCTGTATCACAGCGGCCGACCCGGAGATCCCATGTTCATCGCCGATGGCAACGGCAGCAACGCCAAGCAGATCTTCATCGAAAAACCAGGCATCCACAATCACTTTCCGACCTGGTCTCCGGACGGCCGCTTCGTCTACTTCGTCCACGGAGTGCCCCCTCAGAAGCTCGACATCTGGCGGATCCCTTCCTCCGGCGGGGTCGCTGAGCGGTTGACGCACCACAATTCGCGAGTGGTCTATCCCGCGCTGCTCGACGGGCGCACGTTGATCTATGCCCTCACGCGAGACGACGGTTCCGGCTCCCACTTGTACGCCATGGACGTCGAGCGGCGCATTCCGCACGCGGTCACGTCCGGTCTCGAGGAGTACGCCTCGGTGTCTGCGAGCGGGGACGGCCGACACCTCGTCGCGACCGTGACAAATCCCACGCGGACCCTATGGACGGCACCGATCTCGGATCGGGTCGTGAAGGAGGCCGAGGTCGGCCATGTCGCTGTGCCGACCGTACGCGCCGCCAGCCCCCGTTTCGGCCCCGATTACCTGCTCTATCTCTCGTCCAGGGGCGGCGCGGCCGGGCTTTGGAAGTTCAGGGAGGGCGCCGGAACGGAGCTTTGGAGGGGCAGCGACGGCGCCGTTGCGGCCGCGCCCGCGATCTCGGCCGACGGAACCCAGGTCGCCTTCGTCGTTCGCACCGAGGGGCGGACGCAACTTTTCTTGATCTCGTCGGATGGCACGAATGCGCATCGCATTGCAGAGTCACTCGACGTCTCCGACTCTCCGTCGTGGTCTCCGGACGGAAAGTGGATCGCCGTTGTGGCATCCGAGGGACAGGCGCAGCCGTTGCTGAAGGTTCCCGTCGCCGGAGGAGCCCCGGTGCGCCTGGTCGACGGGGTCATCTCCGACCCGGTCTGGTCGCCCGACGGTCGCTTCGTCCTTTACACCGATAATCAAGCGGGTGCGAGAGCCCAGCTCCGCGGCGTCACCCCGGACAAACGACCGTTTCCGCTGCCCGAGGTCTGGGTCTGGACGAGGGGCAACCGATACCGGTTTCTGCCGGATGGGAAGAGTCTGGTCGTCATGCAGGGAATGCAGCGGCGACAGGACTTCTGGCTCCTCGATCTTGCAACCGGTCGGCTGCGCCAGCTCACGGACTTGTCGCCGGGTTTTGAAACGAAGAGCTTCGACGTGTCGACCGACGGCAAGCAGATTCTCTTCGACCGTTATCGCGAAAACTCCGACATCGTTTTGATCGACCTTCCGCCCCGCTGAACCTAGCGCATCCGGTGCGGCGTGCGCGCTCCACGCGAGACGTGGGCCGGAAGGGGCCGGCCCTTCGGGAAGAACGGTTGCCCGAAGTGGAGGTGGAAGGAGGCGGAGCGGCGAGGCAAGCCATGGCGGCCGAGGTGGCGGCCGAAGCCGCCGCTGAAGTAGCCGCCGCCGTAGCTAGACAGGTAGGGGTATCCCATTCCGACTAGATCGGGATATGCCCCGCCATATGGCGCGATCTCCGAGGACGGTTGGGGCGTCTGAACCGGCGCGCCTTCGCCGGTTTCCCCGATGTCGATTGCCGCGAACGTCGAGAGGGCCGCGATGACGGGCTCGCCCGCGCCGGCCCGTCGGAAGTCTCGAACGACTTCGGCGTCGATGACGTCCGGAAGCCCGGCCTGATTCCTTAGGAGGAAGGCGACGACCGCCGCGTCGTCGTCGCCGCTCGCCTTGCGATGGAGCGCCTCGGTGAGAGGATCGGGCGCCGGGGAAGCTTTGACGTCCGGCGACGCCGTGCGTGGAACCCGGTAGACGATCGTGACATCCTTGCCCGTTCCGCGGATCACGGCTCGCGCATTTCCTTCGGAATCCGCGCGCGCGACGGAGAGTGAGGTGATGCCGGCAGCGGCGAGAACGACGAAGCCGAAGCGGGTAGGAATGACCATGGCCCCCCCTGACCGCCGTCAAGTATTGCTCAGATCAATGTCCCGCGGCTTTGCTATATCGTTTCTTCATGAAATCCCTCGCGGGTGTCCTCCTTCTCGTCGCGTCTGCCTCTCTTGCGCAGTCTCCCACTCCCGTTGCCGCTCCGTCGGCGCCGGTCGCGGAGCGCCTCGCCGCCGACACGCCGAAGACGACGGTCCTCGGCAATACGTTCATCGCGCCCGCCGGCTGGACGGTGACCGTCCAAGGTCCGGCGACGATCCTGGAGGCCCCGGAAGGGGATTCCTGGATCGCGCTCGTGGACGTTTCGGCGAAGGACGCCGACGCGGCTCTGGCGGCGGCCTGGGCCGCTTACAAGCCGGTCGCGAAGTGGCCGCTCAAGGTGTCGAACGACCGGCCGGACCGCAACGGCTGGTCGAAACAGCGCAACTACGACTACCAGACATCCCCGAACGAGAAGCGCGACGTGGGAGCGCTCGCGCGGTTCGCCGGCGGTAGCTGGACCGTCGTCATCTACGACATGAGCCAGGCGGTAGGAGAGAAACGCGGCTCCCAGGTCGCGCTGATCTTCGACCGCATGCTCCCGAAGGGCTACGTCCGAGAGACGTTCGCGGGCAAGAAGGCGAACCGGCTGGACCAGGCGCGGCTCGCGGAGCTCGGCAGGTTCGTCGAGACGGGGCGCAAGAAGCTCGCCGTCCCGGGAGTGTCGCTGGGGATCGTCCAGGACGGCAAGGTCGTCTTCGCCGGCGGCTTCGGCGTGCGCGACCTCGGCAAGGCGACGCCCGTGGAGGCCGACACGCTCTTCATGATCGCGTCGAACACGAAGGCGCTGACGACGCTGCTCCTCGCCCGGCTGGTCGCCGAGGGGAAGATGACCTGGGACACACCGGTCACGAGCCTGTTGCCGTCGTTCAGGCTGGGCGACGCCGAAACGACGAAGCAGGTCAAGGTCCGGCAGCTGATCTGCGCCTGCACCGGGATGCCTCGCCAGGACCTCGAATGGCTTTTCGAGTTCAAGGGGGTGACGCCGGAGGGAGCGCTCGCAACGCTCGGGACCATGCAGCCCACGAGCAAGTTCGGCGAGCTTTTCCAGTACTCGAACCCGATGGCGGGGGCGGCCGGCTTCACCGCAGGGCACGTGCTCTATCCGGATCTGGAGCTCGGCGCCGCTTACGACCGCGCGATGCAGACCCAGGTGTTCGACCCGCTCGGCATGAAGTCCACGACGTTCGACTACGCGCGTGCTCTCGCCGGCAACCACGCCGACCCCCACGCGCCCGACGTCGACGGGAAACCCGCACACGCGTTGATGGAGATCAACTACGCGGTCATCCCACTGCGCCCGGCCGGAGCGGCGTGGAGCAACATCACGGACATGCTGCGATACGTGTCCATGGAGCTGGCGGAGGGGACGCTGCCGGATGGCAGGCGCTATATCGCGAAAGAGCCGTTGCTCGAGCGACGCGTCGCCCAGGTGCCCATCGGCAAGGATGAAACCTATGGCATGGGGCTCATGGTCGACACCGAGTACGGCATTCCGATCGTCCACCACGGCGGCGACATGATCGGCTTCCACAGCGACATGATCTGGCTGCCCGGCCAGAATGTTGGCGCGGTGATCCTGACGAATGCGGATCCCGGATGGATTCTCCGAAGCCAGTTCCGCCGCAAGCTCCTCGAAGTGCTGTTCGACGGACGCCCCGAGGCGGATGCGCAGGTCGCGGCCGGCGCAAAGACGTTCTTCGAGCAGCTGGCCGCCGAAAGAAAGCTCATGACGGTGCCGGCGGATGCGGCGGAGAGCGCCAAGTTGGCGGTCCACTACGCGAATCCCGCTCTCGGCGAGATCGCCGTGAGCCGCGCCGGTGCCGCGACGGTCTTCGACTTCGGCGAGTGGAAGAGCGAGATGGCGTCCCGCAAGAACCCCGACGGCACAGTCTCGTTCCTGACGACGGCGCCGGGAATCTCGGGGTTCGAGTTCGTGGTGGGCACAGGCGCGAAGAAGACCCTCGTCACGCGTGACGCGCAGCACGAGTACGCTTTCGAGGAGCAGTAAGTTCCTCCACGACGCGCGCAGGACGGTGGGTGTGGACCTGACCTGGAACGGCGTAGCCACCGCCATGGCAAGCATTACCCGATCGCCGCCAGGAGCTCGGCGAGCTTGTCGTACAGCGCTGAGGCCCCGGGCTTCAGACCCGACTTGAGGATCGTGTCGCGAACTTCCTGGGAAAGGTAGAGGACGGTGGAGGTGAGAGTGGTCTTGCCGCCCTCCTCGTCCAGGACGGTGGTCACCAGGCACTCGCCCGGGTTCCAGTCCTCCCACCACTCGGTGTTGACGAGGCGCGCGGGCGGGACGATGGCTGCCTTCGTCGTCTTGGGCCGCGTCATCCCTCGTATGCCTGCTTCAAGCGTTGGATGTCGAGTTTGTCCATTTGCAGCATCGCCTTCATGACTCGCGTTGATTTCTTTGCGTCTTTGTCCCCCAAGAGCTTGCCGAGGATGGAAGGGACGACCTGCCACGACAGGCCGTACTTGTCCTGGAGCCAGCCACATCGGTCCTTTCTTCCGCCTGCCGAAAGCTTTTCCCACAGCTCGTCGACTTCCTTCTGCGTCTCACAGCTGATGAAGAACGATATGGCCGGCGTGAAAGTGAACTGCGGGCCACCGTTGAGCGCGTAGAAGTTCTGTCCCTCGAGCTGGAAGATCGCGGACATGACCGTCCCCTTCGGTCCCGGTCCTGCGTCTCCGTAGCGGGTCACGCTGACGACCTTCGAGTTCTTGAAAATGGAAACGTAGAAGTTCATCGCCTCCTCGGCTTTGCCGTCGAACCATAGGAACGGGGTGATCTTTTGCATGAGCGTTCTCCTTCTTGCTCGTTAGGGGCGGCCGGCGAGTGCCGAAGCCAGCAGGTCCGCCAGGTTGTCGTAGCTGTGGGCCACGCCACGCTCCATGCCGGAGCTCAAGGCGCCGTCCCGAGCGGCTTTCGACGTGTAGAGGGTCGTGTTCGTCGCCGTGGTCTTGCCGCCCTGCTCGGCGAGGACGAGCGTCGACACCGCCTCGCCGCCCGTCCAGTCTTCGTCGAACAACTCCGTGTGGACGATCCGCTCCGGCGGCAGGATTTCGCGATAGACACCGCCCATCCCCATCTCGGTTCCGGACTGGTTACGCCACACGAAGCGATAAGCGCCGCCGACCCTCAGGTCGACTTCGCAGACCACGAACGACCAGCCCGGCGGACCCGTGAGCCAACGCGTGAGCAGTTCGGGCTTGGTCCAGCAGTCGAAGACCAGGCGACGCGGTGCGTCGAAGACGCGCGTCATCCGGATCTCGCGGTCGCTGGGCGTCGTGACTTGCAGTTTGCCGGCATTCGTCATCCGTGTTCTCCTTTATCGCTTCTTGCGTCCACGTTTCGCTTCGTCGTTCTTGAGCTCTTCGAGCAGGGCATCGAGGCGCTGGAAGCTGCCTTCCAGAGCCTCGATCCACCCGGTGGCTTGCGCGAGGGGCTTGGCCTCGAGCCGGCGGGGCCGCCGCTGCGCGTCGCGACCGCGCAAAACAAGGCCGGCGCGCTCCAGCACTTTGAGATGCTTGGAGATCGCGGGCTGGCTCATCGCGAACGGAGCGGCCAGCTCCGTGACCGACGCCTCACCCAGGGCGAGCCGAGCGAGGATGGCCCTCCGGGTCGGGTCCGCGAGCGCCGCGAACGTCGCGTCGAGCTGATCAGGGCCCATCAGTCCGTAACCGCTGTCCATAACCGAGAAGTTATATAAGTGGAAAGCGGCTGTCAAGCCCTTCCCGGGGGGTTGTAGTCTCCGACAACTCGATGGCCCTTGCCGCCGGCACTCGCCTCGGGCCCTACGAAATCCTCTCGCCGCTTGGCGCGGGTGGGATGGGGGAGGTGTACCGGGGGCAAGACTCGCGATTGGGGCGCGAGGTGGCTGTCAAGGTGCTGCCGGAGCGGCTGGCCGGCGATCCGAAGTCGCTGTCGCGGTTCGAGCGCGAGGCCAGGGCGGTCGCCGCGTTGTCCCACCCGAACATCCTCGCGATCCACGATTTCGGTGAGGAGCGGGGAGTTCGTTACGCCGTCACGGAGCTGCTCGAGGGAGACACGCTTCGGGAGCGGCTGGCGCGCGAACGTTTGTCGTGGCGGAAGGCCGCCGAGATTGGGATCGCGATCGCCGAGGGACTCGCCGCGGCCCACACCCGGGGGATCGTCCACCGGGATCTGAAGCCCGAGAACATTTTTCTGACCTCCAGCGGCCAGGTGAAGATCCTGGACTTCGGCCTGGCCCGTGCCGACACCGTGCCCTCCGGGCAGTTGACCTCCGCGCCGACGCAGTCCTCCGCCACGGAGGCCGGGACGGTTCTCGGGACGCTCGGATACATGTCGCCGGAGCAGATCCGCGGGGAGCCTGCCGACGCGCGGAGCGACGTTTTCTCGTTCGGTTGCGTCCTTTACGAGATGCTGGCCGGAAGGCGGGCATTCTCGGGCGCATCTCCTGGACAGACGATGGCAGCGATTCTGCGGGACCAGCCTGCGGAGATCGTGGTTTCGAAGACGCAGGTGCCCGAAAGCGTGGATCGAATCATGCGGCGCTGCCTGGAGAAGAACCCGGGCGAGCGGTTTCAGTCGGCGGGGGACCTGTCCTTCGCCCTCAAGGAGTCTCTCGGCTCGGGGGTTTCGAGATCGACGCCGAGCTGGTCGGGTGTTTCACGTCGTACCGGCCTTCTCCTCGCCGGAGTGGCGATCGTTCTGGTCGCAGCCGCGCTGGCTCTCCGGCTACGCGGACGTGGCGCGGGGACCGGGCGGATCGAGTCGCTCGCCGTCTTGCCGCTGGCCAATCTGTCGGGCGATCCTCAGCAGGACTACTTCGCGGATGGCATGACGGAGGAATTGATCACGGATCTCGCGAAAATCTCGGCCTTGCGTGTGACGTCGCGGACTTCCGTGATGCGTTACAAGGGCTCGTCCAAGTCGCTGCCCGAGATCGCCCGGGAGCTCGGGGTCGACGCCATCATCGAAGGCTCGGTGACGCACAGCGGCTCGCAGGTGAAGATCACGGCCCAGCTCATCGACGCAGCGAAGGATCGGCACCTCTGGGCCGATTCGTTCCAGCGAGACTTGAAAGACGTCCTGGCGCTCCAGGGCGAGGTGGCCAGGGCCATCGCCGGCGAGGTCGGCGTCCGGCTGACGCCGCAGGAGCGCTCGCGGCTCACCAGCAAGAAGACCGTCAACCCCGAAGCCTACGAGGCGTACCTGAAGGGCCTGTATCACCTGTCCCGATCCACCTCGCCCGACACGCAGAAGAGCCTCGATTATTTTCATCAGGCCGCGGCGAAGCAGCCGGACTATGCCCTGGCCTATGCGGGCATCGCGGTTGCCTACGAACGGCTGGCCAGCTCCGCCTTCAACGTGCTCCCCCCGAGAGAGGCCTTCCCGGCCGCGAAGGCAGCGGCGATGCGGGCCCTGGAGCTCGATGCGGCTGTCGCGGAGCCTTACGCGGCGCTGGCCTGGAGCAGTTTCGTTTTCGATCGAGACTGGACGACCGCCGAAAACCAGTATCAGCGAGCGCTCAGGCTGAATCCGAACTACGCGAACGCGCATCGGACTCATGCGATATGCCTGACGAGGATGGGTCGATTCGACGAAGCCATCCGGGAGGCCAGGCGAGCGCAGGAGCTCGACCCTCTTTCACTGGAAGGCAACACGACCGTCGGAATGGTCTTTCACTATGCGCGACGCGACGACGAGGCCATTCCATGGTTTCGCCGCGTGCTCGACATGGATCCGAACTTTTGGAGGGCGCACTGGGGGCTGGGGTACGCCCTCGTTCAGAAAAGAAGATACGGGGAGGCCATCACCGAGCTTCAGAAGGCCGTCGAGCTGTCGGAAGGCGGCGGGGTGCAGCTGGGCTCCCTGGGGTACGCCTATGCGGTCGCCGACCGCCGGGCGGAGGCGCTCGAGGTCGTCCAGAAGCTGAAGGCGAGCTCGAGGGACCATTACGTTCCACCCTCGGCGGTGGCCATCGCCCTGTCCGGCCTGGGCGAAAAGGATCAGGCCCTGACATGGCTCGGGAAAGCCATCGAGGAGCGGGATCCCTGGGCCACCGCCCTCAAGGTGGAGCCCATGTTCGACCCTCTCCGCTCAGACCCGCGATTCCTGGACCTCATGCACCGCTTGGGGCTGAATTGACCACGCTCCCCGTCGGCAGCCGTCTCGCCGCGTGATCCCCGAAGGGCGCCGAAAGAATTCGTAAAGATTGACGGTTGAGTCCAGATGCGGATTGCGGCCAGGGGTAGCGATCCGGATAATCCCCTGCCGTGCCAATACTTCTTCCTCGACTCGCTTCGGCTGAGGCACGCGCCGAGGACGCTCCGCTGCAGGGAGCCCGTGGACTCGCTGTCGACGTTTTTATGATCGGGACTCTGGCCGCTCTGGTCGCCGGCGTGGTGGTCCTGGCGCAGCGGTGGAATGCGCCCATGCGCGCCGCGACCCCGATCGACCTGAGGCCCAGCGCACTCCCGGGCTACACGCTGCTGTCGTTGTCGCGAGGGTTTGCCGCGTACATCCTGTCGCTTCTCTTCACGCTCGTCTATGGAACGGTGGCCGCGCACTCGAAGCGTGCGGAAAGAGTGATGATTCCGCTCCTCGACATCGGGCAGGGAATCCCTGTGCTCGGCTTTCTTCCCGGCCTCGTTCTCGGCATGGTCGCGCTGTTTCCGCGGTCGAACATCGGGCTCGAGCTCGCCTGCATTCTGATGATCTTTACGGGTCAGGTCTGGAACATGGTCTTCTCGTTTTATGGCTCGCTCCGCTCGATTCCGGCGGAGCTGAAGGAGGTCGCGCGCATCCATCGGTTCGGCTGGTTCAAGACCTTTCGCACCGTGGAGGTCTCTTCCTCCGCGATCGGGCTGGTCTGGAATTCCATGATGTCGATGGCCGGAGGCTGGTTCTTCCTGACGGTCAACGAGGCTTTCACGCTGGGAAATCGGGATTTTCGGCTGCCCGGCGTAGGCTCCTACATGGCGGTCGCCATCGAGAAGGGGGATCAGCGCGCGATGCTCTGGGCCATTCTGGCGATGTCCATCATGATCATCGCCGTGGACCAGCTCCTCTGGAAGCCGCTCGTGGCCTGGTCGCAACGGTTTCGCCTCGAGGAGCTCGCTTCGGCGGACAAACCGCGCTCGTGGGTTCTCGATCTGGCGCGGCGATCCCCGCTGATGCGGCGGTTGCGTCGCGCGCGCAGTCAGATCGCGCAGGCGCGGCCGAATCCCGTCGCCACAGCGACGTCGGCTGGGAGCGCCGTTTCGGTGGTGGCCGATACTGCCTCGGCCCGTCTGCGTCGTGCGCTGGTCGGCGCCGCGGGGATCTGCGCGGCAGTTGCGGCATTGTGGGGGAGCGTGCATCTCGTGCGGTTGGTGACCTCCCTGACGAGGCAGGAGTGGGTGGCTCTTGCGGCTGCCCTGGGAGCGACGTTCCTCCGCACAGCGGGCGCACTCGCCCTGGCAGTGCTCTGGACCGTGCCTGCGGGAATCGTGATCGGACGCTCGGCGGTCTGGTCGCGGAGGCTTCAGCCGGTCGTCCAGCTGGTCGCGTCCTTTCCTGCTCCGATGATCTTCCCCCTCGCGACGGCCGCCATGCTCGCCTGCGGCCTTCCATTCTCCGTGATCGCCTCGGTGCTGATGCTGCTCGGGGCGCAGTGGTACGTCCTGTTCAATGTCCTGGCGGGTGCCAGCGCGGTTCCACACGACCTCGAGGAGGCCGCCCAAACCTATGGGCTGGTGGGCGCGGAACGGTGGAAGAAGCTCTTCCTGCCCGCCATCTTTCCCTATCTCGTGACGGGCCTGATCACCGCGGCCGGGGGCGCCTGGAACGCGTCGATCGTCGCCGAGACGCTGCGCTACAAGGGACGGACGCTTCAGACGTTCGGTCTCGGCTCCACGATCACGCACGCGACCTTGACGGCAAATTTTCCACTTCTTGCGGCGGGAGTCCTGACGATGTCCGCGGCGTTGATCATTCTGAATCGCGCGGTCTGGCGGCCCTTGTACCGTCTGGCCGAATCCAAATACGCGCTGAACCGGTGAGCAAATGAGCTCTTCCGCGAAGCCATCGGGGTTGGAGCCCCCGATCGCGCAGGCGATCGGCGTGAGCAAGTCGTACTACGACGAAGCGGGACGCGAGCACGTCGTGCTCCGCGACGTCGACTTCGCGGTGCGCAAGGGCGAAACCGTCGTCGTTCTCGGGCCCTCGGGTTGCGGGAAGTCGACTCTCCTTCGCATCCTCATCGGCCTGATCCCCGCAACGTCCGGCTCGGTCAAGGAACACGGGGAGCCGCTCCTCGGGATCCATCCGGGAGCGGCGGTCGTCTTCCAGAACTTCGCCCTCTTTCCGTGGCTAACAGTCGAAGAAAACGTTCGCGTCGGGCTCAATGGAAAGTCTCTCGCGGAAGACGAGGTGGGCGCCCGGGTGGCGAGCGCGATCGAGCGCGTCGGCCTGGCCGGCGTGGAACGGGCTTTTCCGAAGGAGCTTTCCGGAGGCATGAAGCAACGCGTCGGAATCGCGCGAGCGCTCGTCGGAGGTCCCGAGCTGCTGTGCATGGACGAGCCGTTCTCCGCACT
>JBASRI010000692.1:0-8694 GCA_049273755.1 Thermoanaerobaculia bacterium | reverse complement strand
CCGGTATGCATTTCTTGGAGTGCAAACGCGCCAGGGCCGCCTGGTCCATGTAATCCCTCCCCCCGTCTGCAGTCCAGAAATGACAACGCCGGGAGTCGCCTCCCGGCGTCTAACGAACTTGGTTGCGGGGGTAGGGATTTACCGCGGTCCTTCGGACCGCGTTTGGGCGAACCCCACGCCGCTCGACGCGGCTACTCGGGTTCAAATCCCTCCCTTCCCGGGCCATAAAGAAACAAAAACGCCGGGCACGTGCCCGGTGTGAAGGGTACTTGGTTGCGGGGGGAGGATTTGAACCCTCGACCTTTGGGGTTATGAGAACACCCGAAGAGTCGCGTCAAGTAGAAAAGAATCGACAAGACGCGACTCGATCACCCGTTCGAGGCGTCGATTCTCGCTTCCTGTAGGCGCCAGATCGCCCCGACTTTCGGCCGACCGACCGGCGGAGGGCATGGGGTTCAACCCCCTACGTTATCGGCTGCCGAAGACGTTGGCGTTACTCGGTGAAGAAGAGGCGCCCAGGCGGGAAGAGTCATGGCTTCAAGCCGTCGATCAGCCACAGGTTCGAGTTGGAGGCTCCGATCGCGTAGACGTAGCCACGGCCGTCCGGAGTGACGGAGACAGCAGTCGAACCCGGGAGTTCCTTCACGAGATTCCTTCGATCGGAGCTGAGGTCGAGCCGCGAAAGGTTGCCGCCGTGGTTCCAGACGAACAGGGACCTCCCGTCTGCGCTCCAACGAGTCGGCTGCTCGGTCACCGAAATCCCGGGGATGGGCTTGCCCGGCGAAGGGCCCCCTTCGATCGGGTAGAGCGACCAGGTGCGATCCTCATCTTTTTGAGCCACCACGAACTTCCCGTCGGGCGAGACCATGTGGGCACCCCTCAGAAGATGAACTCCGTCGGGCGTCACAGGACGGGGCTCTCCTCCCTCGGCATCCATCACGAAGAGACGAGAGGCGCCGCCTTTCGTCGTGCCCGACAAAAGCAGCCGCTTGCCATCCGATGAAAAGGTCGCCCCCCCATCGAAGTCGATCCCGGACGCCGCAATGGTTCGCGATTGACCGGCACCCGTCGGGAGAAGCAACGTCGCCTCCGCTCTCGAAAGGACCCACTTTCCGTCGGGCGACAAAGCGAGAGCGCGTCCATTGCCGACGTGAATCGCCGGTGACCCGTCCGTGCGCCGCAAGTAAACCCTTCCGGTATCATCGAAGAGGACCGTCTTCCCATCGGCCGAGATGTCCGCGGGGTCCGACTCGTTCAGCCACGACAGGTTCTTCTCGCGCGTTTCGCCCGGCACCTGTCCCAACATCTTGTTCCGACCCAGAACCCTCTCGGCGAGAATACGGTCGCCGGCCGTAATGTCCTGCAGGATGAACGTGCCGGGAAGAGTGGCGACGAGCCTTTCCGCGCCACCAGGTTTCAGAGCGTGGATCTCCGTCGTCGAGCCTGCGACCTGACTCATCCAGATGTCATCGGAAACCGTGGACCACAAGAGGTCTGTCACGGGGCCTTCATGGACCCTCTTGAGCTTGCCTGTCTGGGTATCGGCAACGACAGCCGAGTCGCCATACCGCAGGAGGATCCGGTCTCCCCCTCGCGAAAAGCGAGGGCGGCCGCAACCGCGGCACTCCAGAAGCACCTTCCCGATAGGGAACTCAAGATGGCCCAAATGGAGCACGGCGAGGCCGTTCGCGTCCGGACTCCACTCGGCCCACATCACCTTCTCCAACAGTTCGCGCGGCGCGCCTCCCGCGAGCGGCACCACGGCGAGCTTACCGGACATCAGCGGGCCAAATACGATGGCCATCTCTCCGGAGGAAGAGATAGAACGGATGTCGGCGTTGAGGCCGAGGGAGCGAGACTCGAAAGCACCTACACGCGTGGAGAAGAGCTCGACCGGCTTTCCCTCGCGCGAGGCGCCGTAGACGACCGTCTGCCCATCGGGTGCAAACCGCGCCGACGAGATCGCCTCATCGGCAAACGTGAGCTGCTGAAACCGAGGCAAGGACGGTGGCGGCGTCTTCCAGAGCGACTTGCCGGCGAGGAGGCCCAGAGCGAGCGCGACGGCGCTGGCGATCGCCGCAGCCCACGGCTTCCGGCGCGACTGCGGCACTATCGACGCCGCGTCCGAAAACGACGCCTCCGACATGTGATCCCGGAGGCTCGCCAGCTCCCGCGCCAGATCCTCCGACGACGCGTAGCGCTGCCGTGCCTCCTTGGCGAGACAACGCTCCACGATCCATCGCAGGGGCGCCGGGACCTGGGGATTCAACGAGGCGATCGGCTCGGGCTCCATGTTCAGGATCGCCCCGAGCGTGTCGATGGCCGTCTTCCTTTGGAACGCTCTCTTTCCGGTCGCCATCTCGTAGAGCATCGAGCCGAAGGAGAACTGGTCAGAGCGGAAGTCCAATGCCTCGCCGCTGGCCTGCTCGGGCGACATGTAGCCTACCGTGCCCACGACGACTCCCGGCGTCGTTCCCGTCATCGTCGGAAGCTGAGACCCCTTGCCGCTCCCGGAGCCCGTGGACGTCTTCGCTAACCCGAAGTCCAGGATCTTCACCAGCCCGTCCTTCGTTACCATCACGTTCTCGGGCTTGAGGTCCCGGTGCACGATCCCGGCCTCGTGCGCCCTGGCCAGGCCGTCCGCCACGGAGGTGGCCAACTGAAGGAGGCGTTTCGCGGGAAGAGCGCCGGAGACGAGGAGCTCCCGAAGAGTCTTACCCTCGACCAGTTCCATCGCGATCCAGGACACGCCATCCGTCACCCCGACGTCGTAGATCGTGACGATCGAGGGATGGTTCAGGGCCGAGGCGGCCCGCGCCTCCTTCTCGAAGCGCTTCAAACGCTCGGTGTCCGAGGCAACGGCCGCGGGCAGCACCTTGATCGCCACCTCGCGAGAAAGCCGCGAATCCCTCGCGCGCCAGACCTCGCCCATGCCCCCGGAGCCCAGGGGAGAGAGAACCTCGTAGGGGCCGAGGCGCGAGCCCGCCGCGACGGTCATTTCGGGGCTGAATTTCTCAGAAGGATATCCTCAGCGCGGCGCGAAAGAGGCGCGGATCCGAACGCCCGGTAATCCGGCCGTAATTGTCGTTTGGCGTCGAGGCGTGATTTGGGTCGTAGATCGTGTCCGGATACCCCTCCTGAGGTTGGGCGGTGAAGACCGTGTCCTGGGACAGGCGAATCTGGTTGTTGAAGAGGTTGTAGACGTATCCCTGCAGCGTGACGATCACCGGGCCGAAGCGAATGGGATATTCGAGCGTTAGGCTGGCTTCCCACTCCATCGGCAGCCGTCCCGCGTAGCCCTTAGGAACGAGCTGGATCGCCGATCCGTAAACGCCGTTGAAGTATCCCAGCTTGTTCAGCGGCGCGCCGGAGCGGAGCCACGTTTGGAGCCCGACCGAGACACCCAGGGGCGTCTGGTAGTAGCCGTCGAGGCGCAGCTGATGGGGTCGGTCCAGGTAGAGGCGGCCGTAGCCGTTGTGGATGAGCTGGGGGTAGTCGAAGTCCGCGCTGATTCCCGGGTCCGTCTGCCCGTTGTAGCCCTCGTCGACCTCGCCGTCATAGTTGCCCCGAAGAGAGGAGTAGGTGTAAGACGCCTGAACCCAGAGCCGTTGGGAGATCGTCTTGCGAGCCAGCAGCTCGATCCCCCGATAGATGCGCTTGGCCTCGGGCAGCGGTGGTGCGCCGAACAGGCTCTCCCCAGTGTTGCAATTGTTGAACTCGTTGTCGAGCCCGTTGCAGTAGTGAAAGTCGCCGCGCGAGAACTGGCCGCTCGAGCCGGGATTGGTGAGGGCGCAGCGCGACATCTTGTTCTCGGGCGCCGTGTAGTCCAGATCGCACCGGTCCTCGATCGACTGGGACAGCGTGCGATACGTCGCCTTGATCCCCATCGAGAGCGTGCCGCCCTCGAAGCTCTTTTCAATTCCCAGCGTCAGCTCGTCCGAGGCGATGCCCTTGAGATTACGGTCTACCGGGTCGGCTCCGCTGTTCACGGAGATGAACGGTTTCGTGTGTTTGAAGACGTCGGCCTGGGCCGTCGCGACCGGATCGAAGTTGTAGCTCTGGACGAACACATTGCTGCCGTATACCCAAATGGCGAGATCCGTGGGCAAACCATAAGAGAACCGACCGGCGGACGCGTAAATCTTGGAGCTCCCGTCGCCGAGCGGATCCCAAACGACGCCCAGACGCGGTTGCCACAGGCTCGTTGCGAACGCGGGCTTGCCAGTGTAGATGATGATCCATTCGCGATCGAAACGCAGACCCGCCTTGAGCGTGAGATTGGGAGCGAGCTTCCAGGAGTCCTGGACATAGGCTCCGGCGTCGCGAGTCACGGCCGATGAGGGATTGTCAACGGGTGTGAGGTCGTCGACGCTCCGGGCGAAGAACCTGTGCACGTAGTAGACGTCCCCGAACTCGTTGTAGCGGAACACGCGTTGTCCGCCGGAGAAGAAGTCCAGGACATCCGTGCGGCCGTCCTGATAGTCCGCGCCGAGCTTGAGCTCATGGTCGCCTCGGTAGATCGCGGCGTCCGCCCGAATCTGGTCCCGATGCGAACTGCTGTGATTGACCCGGCCGCCGATTCGCCCGAGTCCCCCTTCGACGAAATTGTTTCCGCCCGGTATCGTGCAGGCTTGGTCGTGGGTTCCGCCCTCGCAGGTGAAGTCCTCGGTCCGAATGGCCAGCCCCGGCCCGGTCGGCACCAGGCTGTACTGGTCCTGATGCCGCGCGGCCTGGAGCGTGAGGAGGCCGGAGGAGCCGATCAATTGATTCAGGCGCAGGCCGAAGTCGACTCCGCCGATCGTGCGCGTCGACTGCCAGGTCCCCGGATCGGGGTTGGTGACCGGCTGAAGATTCGCGCCGGCGTTTCGAGTCGGGTCCGCGAAGACGCTGCCGAAGAGAGTCGTGCTCGCCGCGAGGTTCCACGTCAGCTTCCCCGAATAGAGGTTGTCGGTCTCGTCGAAGGGGAACCTCATAGTCTCCGGCACGAGGTCGGTCGACACGTAGGGAGAGATCTGCGACGGCGCGTTCACCCGGTCGTAGGCGGCGAAGATCCAGAGCCGGTCTCTCACGATGAATCCCCCGACGTCCAGGCCGAAGTCGGCGCGCGAGTAATCCACCGTGCGCATGCCGCTGAACTCCGAGTCGACTCCAGGCTCGAACTTGCGCTCAGCCCTCATTCCGATCGAGTCGTAGTACAGAAATCCTTCCCCGTGGAAGGTGTTCCCCCCGGACTTCGTGATGACGTTGATCACGCCGCCCAGCGCCCGGCCGTACTCGGCTTCGTAGCCTCCCGTCTTGACCTCGACCTCCTGGACGAACTCGTTGTTGATCGCCTTGCCCTGAATGCCCTTCAAGACGTTCGTCGTGTTGACGCCGTCGATGATCCATTGGTTCTCGGCCGACGTCGAGCCGTAGATCGAGAGGGCGAGCGAGCGCCCCTGCGTGACTCCCGTGTCGGGCAGGACGCCCGGATTCGCCCGGACGATGTCGGCGTAGTTGCGCGAGACCGGAAGATGCGCGACGACGTTGCTCGTGTAAGTCGTTCCCGTGGTGGTGGAGGTCGTGTCCACCAGCGGCGCCTCGCCCGTCACCGCGACCTCCTCGCTCACCTCCGGCTCCAGCAAGAAGTCGGCCGTCGTCGTGGCGTCGAGCGTGACCGTGACCGTTTTTTCGGCGTCTCGAAAACCAGGTAGCCCAGCTTTGACCGTGTAGATTCCCGGGGGCACGGCCGGGAAGCGGAACCGCCCGCTACGCTCGCTCGCCGCCACGCGCACGCCCTGAAGGCTGGGGCTCGTGGCCTGGAGCGTGGCGCCGGGAAGAGGGCCGCCGGACGTGTCGCGGACGATACCCTCGATGTTGCCCATCGTCGTCTGTGCCCCGGCTGAACCGCCTACTAACAGAACCGAGCAACAGGCGAGAAATGCGCCGCCGAACCAGAGCCTCCGGGGGGCACGGGAGTAGCCCAAGCAATATCCGTAAGTCAGCGGACCCTCCGACAGGCTGATCGACGACCGACCCAATACGCCCGCGTCGGCGGGCAACGATCTCGTCGGTGTCATCGGAAGATTGCGCCAACGATCATATTCGGCAACCAGGCAACCGCCACGGGTCGGGCACGGGGCGACTTGGGGACCCGTGTGACGCGACTTTGCCGGAATTCTCCCGCTAACTCTAATCCGTCGGGCGCACGGAAGACGCGCAAATGCGGGGTTTTTCAAGGGTTTCTCCAAGGACCTGCCCCAGGCTCGAGCCTTAGCGTGGGCGCCAAGGTGAGCGATGAAGCTTTCCATGGCACCTTCGGCAATACCAGTCCGCGGCTCTCGACCGCTGCCGCGCTCTCAGCCGCGGTCATCGGCACGATTCATCGCTTGTCTCGATGCGCACGGGCGTCTCGCCGCCCGTGCGGGGCAGAGCCGGACGGGCCCCGGGAGCGAGAACTCGGGGGTCGGTTTCTGGGTCAAGGCCGCGGCGGGAGGCGCGACCGCGGATCAACTCTTCTCGAATTGAAACGACTAACGCGGGAAACAGCATAAAGGGGATTCCATGAACAAATCCGAAACAACACTTCCGAAGTCGCACGGCGGGCGGCTTCAGCATCTACCCATGGCGTTCGCGGCCACGCTGCTCTCTCTGGCTCTCGCCGTTCCCGTCATGGCCCAGACTTACACCTCGATCGACTGCCCGGGCTCCTCTGTCACCGACGCTCGGGGCATCAACGACCTCGGTAGCGTCGTCGGCGGCTGTAACGACGCGGACGGAAACGGTCACGGCTTCCTGCTCCGGCACGGCAGTTTCCAAATGATCGACGTACCCGGTGCCATTTCAACGGGCGCAAATGGCATCAACAACCTTGGCGACATCGTCGGGTCCTATAGCGACACCGATGGAGTCCGCCACTTTTACTTGCTCCGGCACGGTAAATTCACGACGATTGATTTTCCGGGCGTGATCCTTATAAACGTCCGCGGCATCGACGATCTCGGGCGCGTGGTCGGTGTGTACGCGGCCGAAGACGGCGGTCTCAATCACGGATTCCTCCTCGATAGAGGCCGGTTTCACAGCGTCGATTACCCCGGAGCAGCCGACACGAGGGCCCACGGCATCAACGACCTCAAGCAGATCGTCGGGTCTTGGGACGAATCGCCCGAAATCCCCAACCACGGGTTCCTTCTTAAGGGAGGGGTCTTTACGCAGCTCGACTATCCCGGGGCCGTGGGTGGTACCGACGCTTCCAAGATCAACGTCCTCGGCAACATCGTCGGCTGGTGGTACGACGACCCGGACCCCAATATTGCCAATGCGCATGGATTCCTGCTCACGCAACAGGGGTACGAATCCATCGAGCCGCCCGGCGCGACATACAGCCTGGCCGAGGGCATCAACGATCTGGGCCGGATCGTGGGCTTCTACGTCGCGGAAGATGGCAGTTTTCACGGATTTCTGCGCACCCCCCGCTCCCACGGTCACGATGACGATGACGACTGATTCCTGAGCCCGGTCTAGCCGCGGCGTTAACGCCCGCAAGGGGTCCTCTTCCTTCTCGGGCGCGGCTGTAGGCCGCGCCCTCTTCTCCAGTTCTGCCGATCAACCTGCCGCGCCGGTCTCGGTCGACTCGGGGACCGGGAAAATACGAATCGTCAAGGCGATCGACCCGACCTTCAGCTTATCGCCGTCGGAAAGCGTGACCACGGACTCAACCTTCGTATTCTGCAGGAGTGTCCCGTTCTTGCTGCCGAGGTCCTCGAGAGTGGCTCCTTCATCCGAGATGATGATTCGAGCATGCCGGCGGGAGACGCTGCTGTCGTCGATGAGCACGGAAGCCCCCGGATCGCGACCGATGATCGACTCCCCCGGCTCGAGGGGGATCTGCGTGCGGCCTCGAACAGCCCAGCACACGAACTTGCGCCCGGACAGGCGCGAGGGACTCTCGCGAGCTTCCTGGGCCCCCCCGGAGAAGGCGTAACCGAAGCGGTGGACCGTCCGGACGAACAGGGACTCGTGCGCGTCGTCGCCGATCGCGTGACGCACATCGGCAACCAGGCTCGTGAGCGTGCTGTCGGAGACAAACGTCCCGGGCCAGAGTCGCTCGTGGAGAGTACCTTTGGAGATCGCCTTCGGGCGATTCTGCAGCAGTAGCTCGAGGAACTGGAAAGCCTTTGGATGAACGTGGATCTCCTGGCCCCGCACGAACAGCTGCCGGGTTTCCGAATCGAGCAGGCAATCTCCGAAGCGGACTCGCACCACCGCCTCCGAACGCACATCCTTAGCGTCTTCCGGGCACCCCAATGACGCTCTGATTATGTCGCCAGTGCGACTTCTCGGGGACCAGAATTGGCGCGCACGCCGCCTCCTAACGAGCCTGCGATCTGACCGCCGATCTCCAGCACCTCCTCTCTACTTGACGACGTAGAGGGAGTAACGCCGATAGTTGCCTCCCGGCATCAGAGTTTCTTGGTTGCGGCAGAAGGGTTTGCCGCCGGCCTGCGGCCGGCGTTCTGCTCTGATGCTGACGGCTAGGTCTGTCGTTGGTGGTCGGGCCGAACCTGCTCAGCCGCTTCGCGGCGAGGGCGAACCTCACGCCGCTCGACGCGGCTACTCGGGTTCAAATCCCTCCGGCCATCTCATGGTTGCGGGGGAGGGATTTACCGCGGTCCTTCGGACCGCGTTTGGGCGAACCCTCGCGTCGCTTCCCGC
>JBASRI010000690.1:0-5928 GCA_049273755.1 Thermoanaerobaculia bacterium | reverse complement strand
CTACACCAACGCGGGCAAGACGACGCTCTTCAACCGCCTGACGGAGGGCTCCGGGTACGCGGCCGACCGGCTCTTCGCGACACTCGACGCGCGGGCCGCGCGGGCTGCCTCGCCGAGACTCTCCGGTGTGGTCTTCGTGGACACCGTCGGCTTCGTCCGAAAGCTGCCGACGTCGCTGGTCGCCTCGTTTCGCTCGACGCTCTCCGAGATCCGCGAGGCGGATCTCGTGCTCCATGTCGTGGATGCGTCTTCGCCGCGGGCGGACGAGGAGGAGCGCGTGGCGAGTGAGACCTTCGAGGAGCTCGGCGTGGCTGCGGGCCGGATCCTGACCGTCTGGAACAAGTCCGACGCGGCGGGCCGCGGCGGTTTCGGGCCGCCTTTCGAGGTCTCCGCGAAGACGGGGGAGGGGCTCGCGCGGCTCGAGGCGGAAATCCTGAGGCGCCTCCACCCGGACACCGAAGAGTTCCGCGTCCGGATTCCCTACACGAGTCCCCGTGCGATCGCCGCGGCGCGGGCGTCGTTCCGCGTCCTGGACGAAAAGGACCAGGGGGACGCCCTGTCGATGCGGCTCTCGGGCGAGCGCCGTCACCTCCAGCCGATCGAGCGGTTCGTGGAAGGGTGAGGCGGTCGAGCGACGCCTTGCGTGCTAAAAAACGAGGGGGGAATCGGCCGATTCCCCCCTCTCCGTCATGCCGGAACTCCCATGCCGGCACTCTTCTTGACGTTCCCCATAATCAAGACCCGTACCAGCGTGGCGGCCGGGACGTAGCTCGATTTCTCAGGGGTTTGCGAGGATCGCGCGCACTGCGCGGCGCAAATCTCGGCGGGTCTCGGAATTCCGGGCGACAAATTTTGTCGTGTACCCGGTAGAATCCGCCCGCATTCAGGAGGTCGAGACAGGATGAAGCTCGTTCGGCTGGCTGGTTTCTCGCTGGCGTTGGCAGGCTCTACGGCCCTGGGCTGCGGCGGTAAGTCGCACGGAAAGGGGCACGCCGCACACGAAGCGACCCCGGCCGCTCCTGCGCCGACGCCGGACACGACTCCGATCGAGGCGCTCCGAACGCCGGCCGGCCTCGTGCTGAAGCTCGAGAGCGCGACGACGCCAGCGCCCTCCGCGCCGTCCCCGGCGCCCACGCCCGCGGCGAAGTAGAAGGCTGGCGCCGGCGCCGCGCGAGGCGCAAGATGCTCCGATGGATCGACCCGACGACGCGCCTTCTGAAACCTTCAACCCTCAACCTTCGACTCCGGAGCAGCCGCGTCCCGAGCGCACGTGTCCCAACTGCGGCGCCGCGCTCCTCGAGCAGAAGTGCAAGCTCCTGTGTCCCAACCGCGAGTGCGGTTACTACATGAGCTGCTCGGAGTTCTACTAATTTTGTCATCCCGAGCGAAGCGAGATAGCCGACCAACGACCCAGCCAGCGAAGGCAGGCCCTCGGCAGTAGGGAACGCCGTGCGCAGCACGGCGGTAACGCAAGCCCCCGGCGTTAGACAACGCCGGGCGGAGCCCGCGCGTTCATCCCTTTGAAGTCGAAATGCGGCTCGAAAAGGGATCCCTCGGCGCTACGCGCCTCGGGATGACAACAGCGCCTCAGCTGACCGGCTGGCGGGTGTCCAGGACTTCGCGTACCTTGCGGGCGAGGGTGTCCGGCGTGAAGGGTTTCTGCAGGAACGACGCTCCGGGATCGAGCACGCGCTGCGCGACCATGGAATCGTCCGTGTAGCCCGACACGAAGAGGACGTTCAAGTCCGGCCGCTCGGCCTGCAGCCGGCGCGCGAGCTCGGGGCCCGAAGCGCCGGGCATGACGACGTCAGTCAGGAGCAGGTCGAGGCGGGCCCCGTGGCTCGCGAGGACGTGCGCGGCCTCTTCCGCGCTGGAGGCCTGGAGCACCCTGTAGCCGCGTGCTTCCAGGCACCGGCGCGTCAGGTCGCGGACCGCGTCTTCGTCCTCGACGAGCAGGATCGTCTCGGATCCCCTCCGGACCACGGGCGCCTCGACCTGCGGCCGCGCCGCGGGGGCGACCTCCACGCGCGGCAGGTAGATGACGAAGGACGCGCCGCGACCCGGCTCGCTGTCCACGGAGACCTGACCCCCGCTCTGGCTGACGATGCCGTAGACCGTGGCCAGCCCCAGCCCCGTCCCGTGCGGCTTTTCCTTGGTCGTGAAGAAGGGCTCGAAGATCCGCTTCTGCGTCTCCGGATCGATCCCCACGCCCGTGTCCTCGACGCAGATCACGACGTAGCGCCCGGGCGGCGCGCCGTAGTGCCGCCGCGCGGAGGACCCGTCCACGTCCACGTTCCTGGTTCGGATCGTCAGCGTCCCGCCGTCGGGCATCGCATCGCGCGCGTTGACGACGAGGTTGACGATGACCTGCTCGAGCTGCCCGGGGTCCGCCCGCACGCTGCCCAGGTCGGGGTCCAGCTCCGTCACGTAACGGATGTGCTCGCCGATCAGGCGGGCGAGCATTCGCGTGGACTCGGCGATCAGGGCGTTGACGTCGATGACCTTGGGCTCGAAGAGCTGCTTGCGGGAAAACGCGAGCAGCTGCCTCGTCAGGTTCGCCGCGCGCTCTCCGGCCTTCTGGATCTCCTCGATCTCCTCGCGGATGGGCTCGTGCGGGGAGAGCTGGTTCAGCGCCATGTTGCTGTACCCGAGCACGGTCGTCAGCAGGTTGTTGAAGTCGTGGGCGATCCCGCCCGCGAGCTGGCCAATCGCCTCCATCTTCTGGGACTGCCGGAGCTGCTCTTCGAGCATCTTGCGGGCGGTGATGTCGGTGACAGTCCCTTCGATGATGACCTCGCCGGCCTTCTCGTCGGCCAGCAGCGCCGCGTTCTCGAGCGTCCAGACGACGGTGCTGTCCCTGCGCTGGCCGCGCGTCTCGTAATTGACGAGGCTGCGGAACTGTAAGAGGGCGTCGCGGAACTCCTCGCGCGCCTTCGGCGCGGGGTAGAGGTCGGTGAAGTCCCGGCCCACGAGCTCCTCCCGGGAGCCGTACCCGAACATGTGCGCGAGCGCGTCGTTGCACTCCAGGATCTTCCCCGACAGGGCGACTCTGTAGACGCCGGCCAGGTTGCGCTCGAAGAGCAGCCGGTAGCGCTCCTCGGACTCGCGGAGGCGCTCCTGCGCGCGTTTCCGGTCCAGGGCGACGGCGATCTGCTGGGAGACGAAGGTCAGGACCTCCTTCTCCGTCTCGCCGTAGCGGAAACGCGGATCGTAGCTCTGGACGACGAGGACGCCGAAGGTGGCCCCGCCGACCTTCAAAGGCACGCCGAGCCAGTCGACCGACGGCGAGCCGACGATTTCGACCTCGCCGGTCGCGACCATCGCCGGGAAGTCTTCGTCGGGCACGAGCAGGGGCTCGCCGCGCTTCAAGACGTACTCGGTCAGCCCCCGCCGCAGCGGCCGCGGCGCCGGCGTGGGGTCGGCCTCGTCGACGCAGTAGGGAAACGAGAGCATGTCGGTTCCGGCGTCGTAGAGCGCGACGTAGAAGTTCTTGGCGTACATCAGCTCGCCCACGATGCCGTGCACCGCCGTGAAGAACTCGTCGATGTCCTCGGCCGAGCTCGCCGTCGCCGCGATCCGGTACAGCGCCGAGTGAATCTTCTCGGTCTGCTTGCGCGCCGTGATGTCGGTGGCGACGCCGAGCACTTCGACCGGGGCCCCGCTGGTCCGCACCAGGGGCACCTTGATCGTCTGGAACCAGCGCTGCTCGCCGTTGGCGCCGGTGACCTGCTCCTCCGGCACCAGCTTGGTCTTGGCGTCGCGCATGACCTGGCGGTCGTCGGCCAGAAAGTGCGCGACCTCTTCGGCGTTCGTGTTGAAGTCCGCGTCGGTCTTGCCGATGAGAGCTTCGACATTCGTGCCGTAGATCTCGGCGACGGCCTCGTTGGCGAGCGTGAAACGCCCCTCCCAGTCCTTGGCGAAGACGAGGCTGGGCTGGGTATCGATGACTTTGCGCAGGAACTCGTGCTGGGTGCGGGCGTCCTCTTCGGCGCGCCGCCGGTCGGTGATGTCGATCGAGGAGCCGATGTAGCCGGCGAAGACCCCGGCGGGCGTGAAACGGGGATGCCCCGTGTCGAAGATCCACCGGTACTCGCCGTCGTGGCGGCGGAGGCGGTACTCCATGTGAAAGGGCTTCCGCTTGAGGCGGGCCGCCGTCTCGATCGCTTGGATGCGCTCGAGATCGTCCGAGTGGACCCCGTCGCACCAGCCCAGGCCCAGCTCGGCCTCGAGGGGACGCCCCGTGAAGTCGAGCCAGGGCTTGCTGAAGTACGTGCACTGGGCGTTCTCGTCGTCGAGCCAGATCATGACCGGAGCGGCGTCGGCCATGAATCGGAAGCGCTCCTCGCTCTCCCGAACGGTGTCCTCGGCCTGCCGGCGCTCGGAGATATCGAGGACCGAGCCGATGAAGCCCTCGAATTCGCCGGCTGCCGCGAAGCGGGGCATGGCCGTCTCCAGCACCCACCGGTACTCGCCGTCGCGGCGCCGGAGGCGGTACTCGGTCCGGAACGCGCGGCGCTCGGCCTGCGCCGCCGCATACACCTCGGCGAAGCGCCGCACGTCGTCCGGGTGGATGCTGTCCCGCGATCCCAGTCCGAGCTCCTGTTCGAGCGCGCGCCCGGTGAAGTCGAGCCAGGGTTTGTTGAAGTAGGTCGTCATCCCGTCCGCGTCGTCGGTCCAGATCATCACCGGCGCCGCGTCGGCCATGAGGCGGAAACGCTCCTCGCTCTCGCGCAAGGCCTGCTCCGCGCGCCGGCGCTCGGTGACGTCGTGCACCATCCCGATGACGCCCATGATCTGGCCGGCCGCGTTGCGATGCGGTCCGTACGTCGCGATCGCCCAGCCCGAGTTGCCCGTCTCGGGAATGGTGTAGGGCACGTCGTCTGAGGAGGCGGTATCGCCTCCGAGCGCCCGCTCGAGCAGGGCGTCGATGCCGTGTTCCTTGAGAAAAGGAAACACCTCCAGCGGCCGGCGCCCGAGGACGCGCTCGGCCGGCAAGCCCGTCATCTGCTCCATGTACCGGTTCCAGATGATGTAGCGCAGGTCGCGGTCGTAGACGACGATGCCCTCGCCCGCGCCCTGGATGATCTCCTGCCGGAACTGGTTGGACTCCTGGAGCTCATTCCGCGAGCGGCGCCGCTCCGTCACGTCCTCGACGACGCCTTCGTAGTGCAGCAGCCGCCCCGAAGGGTCGCGCATGGGGCGGGCGCCCAGGCGCACGGTGATGATCTGGCCACCGTAGCGCTTCCACTGGAGCTCGAGGTCGTGGACTTCGCCCTCGCGCTCGAGCTTCTCGAGCAGGGACCGCCGCGTCGACGCGTCGACGTAGAGGTCCCGCAGGTTGACGGCCATCAGACTCTCGCGCGAAGGAAACCCGAGGAGCTGGATCAGGGCGGGATTCGCATCCAGGATCTGGCCGGAGAGCGTTCCACGGTAGAGGCCGACGGGGACTCCTTCGAAAAGCGTTCGGTAGCGGCTCTCCGCCTCCCGAACGATCCGGCGGCGCATGGATTCCTCCCGCGCCGCGCGGATGGCCCCCGGCAGGCGGGGGAAGTGGTGGGGATGCTTGAGAATGTAGTCGTCGAACCCGGCCTTCATCGCCGCGACCGCGAGCTCTTCGCTCCCGGTTCCCGTGCAGAGGAGGACGGGAAGGTCCGGATCGCGCTGGCGCACCCTGGCCAGGACGTGGAAGGCGTCGATCCAGCTCGGCCGGTGGTCCGCGATCACCATGTCGAAGCCGCCGGCGCCCAGGATCCGGTCGAGCTCCGCGGGGTCGGGGACCTCGAGCGTCTGCGAATCGGGGAAGGCCTGCCGAACGGCCTCGTCGATCTGGACCCGGTCGCGGGGATTTTCGTCGATGACGAGAATCCGCAACGCTTCGCCCGCGTGACCGGCGCGGTCGGCGTAACCGCGCCCGGCCATAGAGTCTGA
>JBASRI010000662.1:0-3819 GCA_049273755.1 Thermoanaerobaculia bacterium | reverse complement strand
ATGAACGTGACCGTCTCGCCGGCGGCGTCGCCGCCGACCTGACGGAACACGTTGCCGGAGACGGGCTCGAGGGTGACCTTGGAGGCCCACGGGTTGTCCTCGGCCGGGTCGAACATCGAAAGCTTTCCGTCGAGGACCGCGACGTGGACTTCGTCGTCTTCCCACGCGTAGACGCCGACGTACTTCTGCCAGGCGGGCTGGCCCTTGTTCTCCGCGGGCGGCTTCGCCCTGACCTTGGCGATGGCCGGCGCGACGATGGCATAGGCCTGGTTGACGTAGAGCGACGGCCTGCCGTCCTCCGCGTTGGTCAGGACGATGACGGCGAATTTCTCGCCCGGCACGAACGAGACTTGCGTCCGGTGGCCGGGCACCGAGCCACCGTGGCCGAGCCGCGTCTGGTCGTCGCGGCGAGAGATCCCCCATCCGAGGCCCCAGCCGCTCTTCCAGTCGGGCTGGAGCCATTGGACGCGCTGCATCTCGGCGAGCGTCGAGCCCTTGAGGATCTGGGCCCCTCCCGCCGCTCCGGTGCGGAACTGCAGCTCCACGTACTTCGCCAGGTCCTCCACCGTGGAAGCGAGATTCGAGGCCGGGATCATGTAGGCCCCGTTGAAGAAGGGCTCGACGCGGCGAGGCGTTCCCGGCACTCGTCGGCCGTAGCCGACGGCGAGCGTGGGCATGTCGCGCGGCGGGATGACGCGCGTTGCGCTCATTCCGAGAGGGGCGAGGATGTGGCGGGCGACGTACTCGGCATACGGCTCGCCGGAGGCGGCCTCGACGACGTAGCCGGCGAGCGCGACGGCGACGTTCGAGTACTTCCACTCTTTCTCGGGAGCCCAGACGACGCCCATGCGAGCGAGAACCGGAAGCATCGCTTCCCGCGAAGGAAAGTTCATGTCGTTCCAGTACGTGCCGTCGACCTCGCGCGGAATGCCGCTCGTGTGGGTGAGCAGGTGCCGGATGGTGATCGGGGGACTCTGCGGATCGACCTTCGAGAGCTTCAACTCCGAGATCCATCGGGTGATCGGGTCGTCGAGCTGGAGCTTGCCGGCGTCGCGTAGCTGCAGGAGCGCGTGCGCCGTGAACGTCTTCGAGATCGAGGCAATGCGGTAAGCCGTGGCCGGCGTCGCCGGGATCTTCTTCGCGAGGTCCGCGTAGCCGTAGCCCTTGGCCCAGATCAGGTCCTGGTCGTAGACGATGCCGATGGAGACGGCGGGCTGCTCGCGGTTCCTCGCAGTCCAGTCGACCCATGCATCGAAGACTTCGATCGCGGCGGCCACTTCGGGCTTCTGCGCCAGCGGCGTCGTCGTGTCGGCGGCGCAAAGCGGCGCAGCGGCCGCCAGGGCGGTGAAGGCGACGAGGACGGCGGCGAGAGTCGGGATCCGGCGGTCTCGAAACATTCCGTGACCTCCTTGCTCAGCTTCGGGACTCCTGAAGCCAACGTGCGATGGCGGTGACGACACGTCTGGGGGTGATGCGCTCCGCCTGTACGAGAATGCGGTTGGCCAGGCCCGGGATGACGAGGCGCTTGCCGCGCATGAGGCCCTCGTAGCCGTCGCGGGCGACGTCCCTTGCCGACATCACGAGCGGGCTCTTCAGCAGCGGGACCGGCTTGAATCCCGCGCGGCTCTGAAACTGCGTCAGCGTGGGGCCCGGGCAGAGCGCGGTGACCGTGACCCCGGTGCCGTGCGTCTCGTTGGCGAGGGCCTCGGAGAACGACAGCATGTAAGCCTTCGTGGCGTAGTAGACGGCCATGAGCGGTCCGGGCTGGAACGCCGCCGTCGAGGCCACGTTCAGGATGCGTCCCCGGCGCCGCTCGAGCATCCCCGGCAGGAAGATCCCCGTCAGGTGCGTCGGTGCGGTGACGTTGACCTGGATCATCTCGACCTGCGTGGAGATCGGGATCTCCGCGAAGAGACCGTAGGCGCCGAAGCCGGCGCAATTGACGAGGATGTCGACCGCCACGGAGCGCTCGGAAAGCTCGCGGGCGATCGCCTCGGGCGCGGCGGGGTGCGCGAGGTCGTGGACGAGGATCGTCGCCCGGACTCCGAACTCCTGCGAGAGGCCGAGCGCGATCTCCTCGAGCCGCTCCCGGTCGCGCCCGACGAGCGCGAGGTCGTGGCGGTCGCGGGCGAGCAGCTTCGTCAGCTCCAGCCCGATCCCGCTCGAGGCCCCGGTCACGAGCGCCGTCGGCATCCGAACGACCGTCTCAGGTCTCAGGTCTCAGGTCTCAAGTCTCAAGACCGCGATTCGCTGCTTGAGACCTGAGACTTGAGACTCGAGACGCGAGAGTCGAGGGCGGACTCGGGCTTTTGACTGCGCTTGGGCTTGACCACGTGTGTCCAGCCGTTGGCCAGCTCCGCCTTCGCCCAGCGCACGAGTCCGTGGAAGAGCATCACCCACATCGCGCTGCGCACCGAGAAGCCCACGAACTTCGGACGGCGGCCCTTGTTGTGGTTGCCGTAGATGCCCAGTGCCATCTTGCGCTGCGCGATCCTGACCAACCGCCGGTTGTAGAAGCGGATGGGGTAGTAGCCGATCTCCGCGCCGTCCTCGAAGAACGGCGGGATGCCGAGACGCTCGTGCGACCAGCGGTAGATCGGCATCACGGCGGCGAAGTAGTAGAGCGCGGTGTCGAGAAGGAACGCCACGGTCATGGTGTCGTAGTCGCCCATGACGTAGTACTTGTCGCGATAGATCGACTCGTAGAAGTACTTGAAGAACCGGTCGTAGCGGCGGTTGTGCTCGGCGTACTCCTTCGTCATCTTCTCGGCGGAAGCGCCGCCGAAGTCCTCGAGGATCAACCGCGTGCGCGTCCAGACCGAGAACGACATCTGGTCGAGACCCGGCGAGTAGAAGGGGTCGAGGAAGCCCCCGGCGTCTCCCACCTGCGCCCAGCCCGGGCCGATGAACTTGTCCACGAAGTAGGGAAGGTGTGCGTAGTACCGGCAGTCCCCTTCGATCGGCGTCGCGCCCCGGACGAGCTGGCGCGAGAGAGGGTTGGTGTCGAGGAAGCGCGTGAGCTTCTCGAGTGGCGTCTTGCCCTCCGGCGTCAGCAGCCGCTTGTCCCAGACCAGACCCACGCTGGTCTCGCCGTCCTTGAGCGGGATGAACCAGATCCAATAGCCCCAGCCGGTGAAGTGGTTCGTCGCGAGGCGACGCGCCGTGAGGACCGCGCGCGCCCAGGGGTTGGCGGGATCGGTGCCGGCGATGGCCACGCCGTCCATGTCCGGGACGTCGCGGTAGCGCACCCAGATCGCCGCGATCGGGTGCGTGTCGATCGGCGTCACGCCGCCGCGCCTGCGCGCGAGCATGGCCTGCCGGCCCGTCGCGTCCACGAGCCAGCGGCACGAGATTGTCGCGGCCGTGCCGTCGCTCTTCTCGATCGTCAGCGTGTTCGGCCCGGAGCCTTCGCTCAGGCTGTACTCGACGACTTTGGCCGGGCGCCAGACTTCGCTGCCCTCCTCGCGCGCAACCTTCAAGAGGTGCTCGTCGAGCTTGGAGCGGTCGAGCTGGAAGGAGGGCGTGCGCGCGAGCTGCGTGGGCCCGGTCTCAGAGGCCTCTTGCAGGCAGCTCACCTCGTCGTTGTGAAACCAGAAGCGGAAGGCTTGTTTGGGGAGCTGGTCCTGCGAGAGATGCCGGTACTGCTTCAAGACGCGCGTCAGGAAATAGGCCGAGACTTCGACGGTCGATTCGCCGACCTTCCAGTCGAACTTCTCGGTCTTGTCGACCACGAGAATGCGCAGATCGGGTTTGCCGCGCTTCAGGAGAATCGCCGTCGAGGCGCCGGCCACGGCCCCTCCCACCACGACGACGTCGTAG
>JBASRI010000672.1:0-8233 GCA_049273755.1 Thermoanaerobaculia bacterium | reverse complement strand
GGCTCGGCGCGTCTGCTTTTCGTCGGCGGTCTCGACCGGTACCTGCCGCCGATCTTCGGGCGCACGCATCCGAAGTGGAAGACGCCCTGGTTCGCGCTCCTGTTCCAGGCGGCGCTCTCGGCAGTGTTCATTCTCGCGGCCACGCAGGGCGACACCGTCAAGGGCGCGTACTTGAAGCTCGTCAACGCGACGCTCATCCTGTACTTCATTCCGTACCTCTACATGTTCGCCGCCGCGATCAAGCTGCGCCACGAGATCGCGCGGCAGCCGGGAGCCGTGCCTGTGCCGGGCGGGACCGCCGGCAGCTACTTCTGGAACGGGCTCGGCTTCCTGACGACGGTGGTTGCGATCGTTCTGGCGTTGATTCCGCCGGCGGACACCGCGGACCGCACCGGCTTCTTCCTCCAGGTCGCCGTAGGATCCTTCGGGTTCGTCGTCGCGGGATTCATCCTCTACGCGCTGGCACAGCGGCGGCGGCGAGGCGCGGAAGGAGTCCCGAGCCCCTGACCCGGCGATAGAATCCGGCCCACGTTCGGAGGGCCATGAGGTTTCCCGTCTTGCTCTGGATCTCGCTCGCAGCGTTCGGAGCGCCCGCCGCGCAATGGCCGACGAAGGGTTGGCCGGAGTCCACCCCGGAGGCTTCCGGCCTGGACCGAAGCGCCCTCGACGCGCTCGACGCGCAGTTCGCCTCGGGCAAGCACGGCTACATCGACGGCATGCTCGTCATCCGCCGCGGGCGCGTCGCGTACGAGAAGACGTACAAACAGGACTACGACCGGCTCTTCGAAGGCAAGGGCGCGCCGGGGATCTACAACTACTACGACCCGGACTGGCACCCTTACTACAAGCGCGGCCCGCTGCACACGATGCAGTCGGTCTCGAAAAGCGTGACTTCGGCGTTGATCGGGATCGCGATTCGACGCGGCGAGGTCCCCGGCGTGGATGTGAAGCTGATGCCGTCCTTCTCCGCGTTCAAGGTCCAGCCGGACCCACGGCGCGAGCGGATGACCTTGCGCGACGTGCTCACGATGACGACCGGAATCCGCTGGGACGAGGAGTCGACCGACTACACCGACGCCGCCAACAACTGCGCCGTCATGGAGAGCAAGGAGGATTGGGTCCAGTACGTCCTGGACCAGCCGATGGCCGAGGAGCCCGGCAAGGCTTTCGTCTACAACAGCGGCGCCACGGAGCTGCTCTCGTACCTCATCTTCAAGGCAACGGGAAAGCAGGCCGACGACTACGCGAAGGAGCACCTCTTCGCTCCGCTCGGCATCGACTTCTACTGGAAGCGAACGCCCAAGGGCCTGGCGGACACGGAAGGCGGGCTGTACCTGAAGCCGCGGGATCTCGCCAAGATCGGATACCTCTACCTCAATGACGGCGTCTGGGAAGGCAAGCGCATCCTGCCGCCGGGCTGGGTTCGCGACTCGACCCGTTCGCGCGTAGCGACCAACGAGAAACCCTTCGGCTACGGCTACCAGTGGTGGGTGGTCTCCCCCAAAGGTCCCGGCTCCTACGACGCTTACGCCGCCTGGGGATACGGCGGGCAGCTCTTGATCGTGGTGCCCGAGCTCGAGCTGATCGCGGTCTTCACGGGCTGGAACATCTACGACAAGCCGTCACTCGATCCGCGCTTCGCCCTGTCCCGCGTGATGGCGGCGGTCATGGACAAACGATGACCCTTGCGGCCCGCACGCGCCTGGGCCCGTACGAGATCCTGTCGCCCCTGGGCATGGGCGGCATGGGCGAGGTGTACCGGGCGAGGGACACGCGCCTCGGACGCGAGGTCGCTGTGAAGGTCTTATCCGAGCATCTCGCCAGCGACACCGCTCTCATCGAGCGTTTCGAACGCGAGGCGAAGGCGGTGGCGGCCCTCTCCCACCCCAACATCCTGACCCTCCACGATTTTGGTAGCGACGGCGGGCGGTCGTATGCCGTCGCGGAACTCCTCGAGGGGGAGACTCTGCGCCTGCGGCTCGCGCACGGCGCCCTTGCCTGGCCGCGGGCGGCGGAGATCGCCATCGCCGTCGCCGACGGGCTCTCCGCGGCGCACTCGCGCGGAATCATTCATCGGGACTTGAAACCCGAGAATGTGTTCCTGACCTCCGACGGCCGCGTCAAAGTGCTCGACTTCGGCCTGGCGCGTCAGAAGCTCTTCCCCTCGCGGTCCGACGAGACCTCGACGCCCACGGAAGGCGCGGGCACGGAGCCGGGATGGATCATGGGCACGGCCGGCTACATGTCGCCCGAGCAGGTCCGCGGAGAGACGGCCGACGTCCCGAGCGACCTCTTCTCGCTCGGCTGCATGCTCTTCGAGGCGGTAACCGGCCGCCGCGCTTTTAGCGGCAAGACACCGGCCGAAACGATGGCCGCGATCCTGAAGGACTCCGTCCCCGCGCTCTCGGACGAGGTCGCCGGCGTGCCGATCGAGCTTTCGCGCACCGTCGCGCACTGCCTCGAGAAGGAGCCGGGCGAGCGATTCCAGTCCGCGCGAGACCTCGCCTTCGCCCTGCGCGCCGTCCGCGACGACGCGGCCGCGCCGAAGACTCCCTCGGGCCGCCAGCGCCGCCAGATCGAGTCCGTCGCGATCCTTCCCTTCGCCAACACGAGCGGGGACCCGGACGGCGAGTACCTCTCCGACGGAATCACGGAGACGATCATCAGCCAGCTCTCCCGCCTTCCCGGCCTGCGGGTGATGGCCCGAAGCACCGTCTTCCGCTACAAGGGACCGGAGGTCGACCCTCTTTCGGCGGGGCGGGAGCTCAAGGTCGGGACCGTTCTGACGGGACGGGTCCTGCACCGGGGCGACGATCTCGTCATCAAGACCGAGCTCGTCGATCTGGCCGACGGCTCGCAGCTCTGGGGCGAACGCTACAACCGGAAGATCACCGACGTGCTTTCGATCGAGAACGAGATCGCGGAGCGGATCTCCGAGAGCCTGCGCCTGAAACTGACGGGCGAAGAGAAGGAGCGGCTCACTCGCCGGCACACCGAGAATCCCGAGGCCTACCGGCTGTACTTGAGGGGGCGCTTCTTCTGGAACAAACGCACCGAGGAGGGCATCCGGCGGGGGATCGAGTACTTCCGGCAGGCAATCGAGATCGACCCGGAGTACGCCGCCGCCTACATCGGGTTGGCGGACAGCTACGGTGTTCTCGGTTTTCACGCCATCGCGCCGCCCGGCGAGGCCTTCCCGAGGGCCAAGGCGGCGGCCCTGAAGGCGCTCGAGATCGACCCATCGTTCGCGGAGGCTCGGGCTACGCTCGCCTACACGCTGCATTACTACGACTGGAACTGGACCGAGGCCGAGAAGGAGTACCGGAGGTGCATCGAGGCGATCCCCAGCTACGCGAACGCGCACAACTACTACGCCAACCTGCTGACTTCGCTCGGGCGATTCGAGGAGTCGCTCGGGGAATGGCGCCGGGGGCAGGAGCTCGATCCGCTCTCGCTCATCATCCGCGCCGCCACCGGGTGGAGCTTCTACTTCGCCCGCCGTTACGACGAGGCGATCCGGGAGGCCCGCAAGGCGCTCGAGATGGATCCGACATTCGTCATCGCGCTGCGGGTTCTCGGTCTGGCCTACGAGAAGACCTCGAAGCCCGCGGAGGCGATCGAAGAGCTGCAGAAGGCCGTCGAATTCTCGGGCGGCAGCACGCAGTTTCGGGCGGATCTCGCACACGCCTTCGCGGCGGCGGGCCGTGAAGCCGATGCGCGACGAACGCTTGCGGAGCTCGAGGAGGTATCGAAGACCCGATACGTCTCGCCCTATTACGTGGCGGCGGCGCATCTCGCCCTCGGCGACCGCGACCGGGCCTTCGGGCTATTGGAGGAGGCCCACCGCGAGAGGTCCCACGGCCTCACGTTCCTGAAGGTGGATCCAAATCTCGACGATGTGCGATCGGACCCCCGCTTTGCGGATCTGGTGCGGCGGGTGGGGCTCCCGTGAGGTGAGATCGTCATGACGCTTGCCGCCGGCTCGAAGCTCGGACCCTACGAGATCCTGTCGCCGCTCGGCGCGGGCGGCATGGGCGAGGTGTACCGGGCCAGGGACACGCGGCTGGGGCGCGAGGTCGCGATCAAGGTCCTGCCAGCGTCCTTCTCGCAGGACCCGGACCGGCTGCGGCGCTTCGAGCAGGAGGCGCGCGCAGCTTCCGCGCTCAATCACCCGAACATTCTGACGATCCACGACGTCGGACAGCACGCTGGAGCGCCTTACGTCGTGACCGAGCTTCTCGAGGGCGAGACTCTCCGGGGCCGCATGGCCGCCGGGGCTCTTTCGCCGCGCCGCGCGCTCGAGCACGCGCTGCAGATCGCGCACGGCCTCGCGGCCGCCCACGAGCGGGGCATCGTCCATCGGGACCTGAAGCCCGAGAACGTCTTCGTGACCCGGGACGGCCGGGTGAAGATCCTCGACTTCGGGCTCGCGAAGCTGTCAGAGGCGACGGGATCGGGGAGTCAAACCAATCTGCCCACGGCTGCGCCCGCGACGGATCCGGGCCTCGTCCTCGGCACTCTCGGGTACATGTCCCCGGAACAGGTGCGCGGCAAGGCGGCCGACCCTCGTTCGGACATCTTCGCCTTCGGCGCGATCCTCTACGAGATGCTCTCGGGCAGGCGGGCGTTCCATGGGGATACCGCAGCCGACACGATGTCCGCGATCTTGACGAAAGACGCCCCGGAGCTCTCGGCGACGAACCGCGACGTCTCACCCGGCCTCGACCGGGTGGTGCGGCACTGCCTCGAGAAAGACCCGGAGCGCCGATTCCACTCCGCCCACGACCTCGCGTTCGACCTCGAAGCCCTCTCGGACGCCTCCGGCGTGCAACCCCAGGTTCCCCCTCCGGCGAGATCTTGGAAGCGAATCGCTCTTCCGATCGCCGCGGTCGTGCTGCTCGCGGTTGCCGCGGCGATCTGGTGGCGCCGCTCGTCCGGAGCCGGCGGGTCTCTCGACTCGATCGCCGTGCTGCCCTTCGTCAACGCAAGCCACGATCCCAACACCGAGTATCTGAGCGACGGAATCACAGAAAGCGTCATCAACAGTCTGGCGCGACTGCCGCAGCTTCGCGTCGCCGCGCGCTCCAGCGTTTTTCGCTACAAGGGCCGCGAGGACGACCCCCAGAAAGCGGGCCGTGACCTCAAGGTCCGCGCGGTCGTCTCGGGCAGGGTGATCCAGCGCGGCGACACGCTGACGGTGCAGGCCGACCTCGTCGACGTCGGCAACGGCTCCCAGATCTGGGGCGACCACTACGACCGAAAGCTTTCCGACATTCTGGCGATTCAGGAAGAGATCGCGAAGGACATCTCCGAGAAGCTCCGCCTGCGCCTGACCGGCGAACAGAAGGAGAAGCTCAAGAAGCGTTACACCGAGAACACGGAGGCCTACCAGCTGTATCTGAAGGGCCGCTATGCATGGGAGAAGCGGACCGCTGGCGACCTCCAGCAGTCGAGCGAGTTCTTCCAGAAGGCGATCGAGAAAGATCCTGCGTTCGCGCTGGCGTATTCCGGCCTCGCGGACTCCTACGTGGTCCTGCCCTCCTACAGCATCATGTCTCCCGCCGAAGCCCACCCCAGAGCCCGGGCAGCGGCACGGAAGGCGCTCGAGATCGACGACAGCCTCGCGCCGGCGCACGCCACGCTCGGCCTCATCCTGACGGACTATGACCACGACTGGCCCGGCGCCGAGTCGGAGTTCAAGAGAGCCATCGAGCTCGACCCGAGCTACGCGACCGCCCGCTTCTGGTACGCGCAGCTGCTATCGTCGCTCGCGCGCTCGGACGAGGCGCTGAACCAGATCCAGAAAGCGCGAGAGATCGATCCCTTCTCCGCCATCATCCAGGCCAATTCAGTCCGCATGCTCGTCTACGCGCGCCGCTACGACAAGGCGCTCGAGGAGGGACGGAAAGCCGTGCGGGACAATCCCAACTTCGCGCCGGCGCACTTCATGCTCGGCCGCGCCTATGAGGCCTCCGGTATGAGCCGTGAGGCCGCCGCCGAATGCAGGAAGGCTGCCGATCTGATCGGCCAGGCTCCGCAAGGGATCGGGAACCGGGGGCACGCGCAGGCGCTGGCCGGACAGCGCGCACAGGCCCTGGCGACCATCGCGGAGCTCGAGGCCATGGCGGCGCACCGCTACGTTGCCCCGCCGTACATCGCAGTGATCTTCATCCTCCTGGGCGAGAAGGACCGGGCGTTCGAGTGGCTCGAGCGGTCCTGCGAGGATCACTCCTATGACCTCGTCTACCTGAATGTGGATCCGCTGTTCGACAGCCTCCGGAACGATCCACGCTTCCCGGACCTGCTGCGCAAGGCCGGGTTCGCTCCTCGAGCCCCATGAGCCTTCCCGCCGGAACGCGCCTGGGCCCCTACGAGATCCTGGCACCGCTGGGCGCGGGCGGCATGGGCGAGGTCTACCGGGCGCGGGACGGCAAGCTCAACCGCGAGGTGGCGATCAAGGTTCTGCCCGAGCTCTTCGCCGCGGACGCAGAGCGCCTGGCGCGGTTTCAGCGGGAGGCGCATGTCCTGGCGTCCCTGAACCATCCGCACATCGCAGCGATCTACGGGTTCGAGGAGTCTGGAAGCGTGCGCGCGCTCGTGCTGGAGCTGGTGGAAGGCGAGACGCTGGCGGAGAAGATCGGATCCGGCCCGATTCCGATCGACGAGGCTCTTGCCATCGCTCGGCAAGTCGCCGACGCGCTGGAGGCGGCGCACGAGAAGGGGATCGTTCACCGGGACTTGAAGCCCGCCAACGTGAAGCTGACTCCGGAAGGCAAGGTCAAGGTGCTGGATTTCGGCCTGGCCAAGGCCTTGACCAAGGACACCTCGGCTCCGGAGGTGTCCCACTCTCCGACACTCACGGCCGCGGCCACGCAGGCGGGTGTGGTGATCGGGACGGCGGCGTACATGTCTCCCGAGCAGGCACGCGGAAGGTCCGTCGACAAGCGAACGGACGTCTGGGCCTTCGGCGGGGTTCTCTACGAGATGTTGACGGGGCGCAAGGCCTTCGAGGGGGAGACGGTCTCCGACACTCTGGCGGCGATCCTGAAGACCGAGCCGAACTGGACGGCGCTTCCGGCGTCGACGCCCGTTTCCGTCCGTCGTCTCCTGAAGCGATGCCTCGAACGCGACCCGAAGCGGCGACTCCACGACATTGCAGACGCGCGGCTCGAGATCGATACGGTTTCGGAGGAGCCACCCGCCGCGCCGCCGGAGAGGGGCTCGCCGGGCCTTCGCGGCGCGCGTCCGTGGGCGCTCTTGGCGACGGCGGTCGCGGCAGCCGGCCTCGCTGCCCTTCTGACCTGGCGGCTCGCTCCGCGTCCGGCGACTGCCCGGATCCCCGTCGTTACCAAGCTCGCGCGCATCACGAGGGATTCTGGTCACTCCGAGTCGCCGAGCTGGTCGCCGGACGGCAGCCTCCTGGCCTACGCCTCGGACCGCAACGGCAACTTCGAGATCTACGTCCGCCGAGGAGAGGGAGGCCAGGACGTCAACATCTCCAACGACCCCGCACAAGACGTCCAGCCCGCCTTCTCTCCCGACGGAAACGCGGTCGCGTTCGTCTCGACGCGCTCCTCGAAGAGCGGCCTCGTCCGGATCGGCGGAACGTACGGCCAGAACGTCCGCATGTTCGGAGGCGATCTTTGGACCGTGGGCGCTCTCGGCGGCGCAGCGCGGCGCCTGGCTTCGGACGCGAACTTTCCAGCGTGGCGCCCGGACGGCAAGGGGATCCTCTACGTCAGCGGCCCGGAGGTCCAGCGTTCCATCCTGGAGGTGCCGTCCGGCGGAGGCCCGCCGAAGACCATCTTGTCGAGCGAGGCATCCACGTGGGAAATCAGCCGGATCGCGTGCTCGCCGGACGGGCGATGGATCAGTCTCGAGACGCAGGCCGACGGCATCCTGTTGATGCCGTCCTCGGGCGGCAAGCCGCACGCCCTGCTCGGCGGCTTCGGTCATGCCTGGGACGCTTCGTCTCACCGGCTCTTCTTCATCGTTCGCGACCCGCAGGGCGGCAGCCGGATCCAGTTCGTCGAGGTCTCGTCGAATGGCCAGGTCGTCGGGAGCGCGCCGTCCACCGTCAGCCTCATGACCACGGAAATCCTGGATTTCGCGGTTACCCGCGACGGCCTTCGGATCGCGGTGCCGGAACTCGAGGCCTCGCGCAACCTGACACGGCTTCCGCTCGCGCCCGGAGGAAGCGCGCCCGCCGGCCCCGAGGAGCCCCTCTCGAGCG
>JBASRI010000670.1:0-6531 GCA_049273755.1 Thermoanaerobaculia bacterium | reverse complement strand
CGCTCCACTTCATACCCCAGCGCCCGCACTGTTTCCAAGAGTGTTTTCACCGTCGCCACCAGCCGCTCGGCCGGGATGTAGCCGTCGTGCAACAAGATGATCGCGCCCGGCTCGAGCCGCCGCGCGGAGCGCTCCCGACGCCCTCTTCGTCCTCGTGTCGAGCCAGGCCGCCGCGGGCCCGGCGCGCGATGGGCGCCCGGTCCGAGAGGCGGATCCGGCGCGCCCGGTCTCCTGGTACGGCCTCTCCAAGCGAGAGGGGGAGGAGGCCCTCGCACGGGGGTGGAAGGGGCCGTGGATCGCCCTGCGGCCCGCCGTCGTGTACGGGCCGGGAGACCCCGGCCTGCTGGCGTACTTCCGGATGGCCGCTTCGGGCTGGTTGTGCGTTCCCGCTGCAAATGCGCGGATCCAGATCGTCGGCGTCGACCAGGTCGCGCTGGCGATCGCCAGGGCCGCGTCGCGCCGCGATCTCTCTCGGCGGATCGGGTTCTTGAGCGATCCGCTCCCGATCCGCCTCGGCGATTTCGCGGCGCTGGTTGCTAGAGCGGCGGACGCGACGCCGCGGATGCTCCGCGTGCCGGGCCCCGTGGTGCGCATGTTCGGGGCGGCCGAAACGGTGGTCGAAGCCGTGACCGGGCGTTCGCGCCCCTTCAACGCCGACAAGGCCAGGGAGCTTCTGGCGGGCGACTGGCTCTGCGACGGGGACCCGATGCGGGCCGATCTGAGCCTGCCCGCGCCGGTCGCGCTGGCCGAGGGCTTGCGTGCCACGGGCGAGTGGTACCGCCGGGCGGGGTGGCTGTGAGGTCCGCGTCCGGCCTCCCTTGATGGCCCAGGCGGGGATTTGTAAAATTTGCTAAGATCCCGCCGCCAGTCCGGCAATTTTCAGGTGGGGGAAGCACGATGAGCAAAGTCGCCCGGATCGCCAGGGACGACGCGGCGGGGACCGCCCCGCTCTTCGAAAAGTGCCACCGGTACCAGGAGGCCGCCCGGGTGCGGGAGACCGGGTTTTACTCCTTCTTCCGCGTCATCGAGTCGGCCCAGGACCCCGAGGTCGTCCTCCGCGGGCGTCGCCTTGTGATGCTGGGCTCCAACAACTACCTGGGGCTGACCAACGACCCCCGGGTCAAGGAGGCGGCGATCGAGGCGATCCGGAAATACGGATCGGGCTGCGCCGGGAGTCGTTTTCTGAACGGGACCCTCGACCTCCACGTTCGCCTGGAGGAACGCCTGGCGGAGTTCACGCGGCAGGAAGCCGCCGTGACCTTCTCGACCGGGTTCCAGGTCAACCTCGGCGCCATCGCATGTCTCGTGGGCAAGGGGGACACCGTCTACCTCGACAAGCAGGACCACGCCTGCATCATCGACGGCGCTCGGCTCTCCTTCGGAAACGTCAAGAAGTTCAAGCACAATGACCCGGCGGACTTGCGCCGCCAGATGCGCAACGACGCCGGGGCCCGGGGTCGCCTGGTGGTCATCGACGGCGTCTTTTCGATGGAGGGGGACATCGCGCCGCTGCCCGAGATCGTCGCCGTGGCGAGCGAGTTCTCGGCCGCGGTCATGGTGGACGACGCCCACGGGATCGGAGTTCTGGGCAAGACGGGCCGCGGCACGGCCGAGCACTTCGGGCTCGAGCGCGACGTGGACCTGATCATGGGCACGTTCTCCAAGTCGATGGCCTCCGTGGGCGGGTTCATCGCCGGCGACGCAACGGTGATCGACTACATCAAACACCGCGCGCGAACCCTGATCTTCTCGGCGGCGCCGCCGCCGGCCTCCGCGGCGGCCGCGCTCGCCACGCTCGACATCATGGACCGCGAGCCCCAACGCCGCGAGCGGCTCTGGGAGAACACGGAATTCTTCGCCGACGGGCTGCGCTCCCTGGGCTTCGATACCGGCGAGTCGCGCACCCCCGTCGTGCCGGTGGTCGTCGGCGAGGACCTGACGGCCCTCCGCATGGTGCACCGCCTCCAGGAAGAAGGGGTCTTCGTGAACTGCGTTCTGTCGCCCGCCACGCCGCCGGGCCGGGCGCTGATCCGCACCTCGCTCATGGCCACCCACACCCGGGAGCAGCTCGCCCGCGTGCTCTCCGCCTTCGAGAAAGTCGGGCGCGAGGTCGGGCTGGTCCGGACGGGCCGAGCCTGACTCGGTCGATCCGGTGAGGGCGGAAGGCGGCTCCGGCGCTGCGGGGCGGACGGGCGCGGTCGCCATCGAGCGCGTGGGGCGCGGCAAGGCGGATCTCAAGCGCTTCTTCGACGTTGCGGATCGGCTCTACGCCGGCGACCCGAATTGGGTCGCGCCCCTTCGCGCGGACCTCGCAAAGGTGTTCCAGGACGAGAACCCTTTCTTCCGGCACGGCGAGATGCAGCTCTTCATCGCCCGGCAGGGGGGCGAAGACGTCGGCCGCGTGGCCGCGGTCCTGGACCGCAACCACAACGCGTTCCACGGCGAGAAGGCGGCGTTCTTCGGCTTCTTCGAGTCGATCGACGACCGCGGCGTCGCCGGAAGGCTGCTGGACGCGGCGGCGCTGTGGGGGCGCGAGCGCAAGATGGTGATTCTCCGCGGCCCCACGAACCCGACCCTGAACGACGAGGCGGGCCTTCTGGTCGACGGCTTCGAGTCGCCTCCCGTTCTGATGATGACCTACAACCCACGCTCCTACGCCGGGCTCCTCGAGGGCCAGGGGTTCCGCAAGGCCAAGGACCTACTGGCCTACTGGTTCCCGCTCGAGGAAAAGCCGCTGGAGCGTCTCTCGCGCGTGGCGGAGCGCTTTCGCAAGCGCGAGAGCGGCGTCGTGGTTCGCAACGTCTCGAAGGGCGGCCTCGCCCGCGACCTCGTGAAGATCCGGGAGGTCTACAACGAGGCGTGGGAAAAGAACTGGGGCTTCGTGCCGATGACGGCGGAGGAGATGGACTTCATGGCCAAACGCCTGAAGCCGCTCCTGGTCGAAAAGCTCCTTTGGATCGCCGAAGCACCCCGGCCGGACGGCTCGCTCGAGCCCATCGCCTTCATGCTGATGCTGCCCGACTACAACCGCGCGATTGCTCCGACGAAGGGCCGTCTGCTGCCCTTCGGGTGGCTCAAGTTCCTCCTGGCCAAGGGCAAGATCAAGACCGTCCGGGTCGTCACGCTGGGGATCAAGAAGTCCCACCGCTTGAGCGGCGTCCAGTCGATCATGATGGCCGACTCGCTGCGCTTCCTCTTGAAGCTGGGCTACACGGGAGCCGAAGTCTCGTGGCTGCTCGAGGACAACGATCTCGTCATCGGCGCCGTCAAGCTGTGGGGCGGGAGGCTCTACAAGACGTACCGGATCTACGAAAAGAAACTCTAGGCGCCCTCGGTGCCCGCTCGCAGCATGCGGTCGTAGAGCCAGTCCCCGAAGGGCACGGTGACGACGGCTAGAAGCGCGCCGGCGATCACGTCGATCACGTAGTGGAACCGGCAGTAAACGGTCGAGAGGATCAGGCCGGTCGCGATCGGCAGCAGCCACCAGAAGACGTCCCGCGACCTCTTCCAGGCGACGAGAAGGACCGTGACCGCTACCATCGTGTGCCCCGAGGGGAACACGTCGAACTTGGTTTTCTCCAGGCTGTTGATGGTGTCGTTGATGAACCGGGAGATCGGCGTCCCGGTCAGCGACACCTTGTACTCGCCGGCCTGGGCGAACCGCGGGCCCAGCGCCGGCACGGCGAAGTAACCCGCGTACGAGATGTAGTAGACGATCATGAGCGTGAAGACGAAACGCCGAGCGACCGAACGGTCCCGGAGCCACAGGACGAGAGCCAGCGTCAGTGCCAGGACGTAGTACGTCGCGTAGAAGATGTAGAAGACGTCGTTGACGGCGGGGCGGGCGAAGCGCTCCAACCACACCGTCACGTCCACGCCGAACAGCGCGCGGTCGACGGCGATGAGCAGGCCGTCGCGGGCCCCGCCCCGGAGCGCCGCGATCAGCGGCTCGAGCATGTTGAACAGGACCGGAAGAAAGACCGCCGGATAGAAGTCGAGAACGAAGACGACGGGTTTGGGGAGCCGGTCTTCGCGCGGCGCGAGCAGCGTGACGACCAGCAGGACGCCCGCGAGCGCGGCGTAGCGCAGCAGCAGCCCCTCCGGATCGGCGAGGCGGTGACGCAGGGCGAGCGTCAGCGCCGTCAGCACGACGAGCGCCGCGGCATGAACCGATTCGGTGGGGCGGATGCGCACGCGCATTTATAACTCGGTGCCGCTCCGCGTGCGATAGACTCGGGCCCTCATGAGAGCGCGGGCGTTGCTTGCGGCCTCAGTCCTCATCTCTTCCGTGGCGGCCGGGTCGGGCCCGGCGCCGCTCGTCGTCGTGGGCCGGATCGACACGCCGATCCAGCCGGCGGCGGCCGGCTACCTCCGGAAGCTCTTGACGGAGGCCGAGCGTGACGGCGCGGCTCTCGTCGTCCTCACGCTCTCCACACCCGGAGGCCTGCTGACGTCGACGCGCGAGATGAGCTCGTCGATTCTGCTTTCGAAAGTGCCCGTCGTCACGTACGTCTCGCCCGCGGGCGCGCAGGCGGCATCGGCGGGTTTCTTCCTGCTTCTGTCGGGGGACGTCGCGGCGATGGCGCCGGGCACCAATACGGGCGCGGCGCACCCGGTCGGGGGCGAGGGACAGGATCTTCCGAAGAAGCTCAACGAGAAGGCCGAACAGGACGCCCGTGCGTTCGTCCGCACGCTCGCCGAAAAGCGCGGCCGCAACGTCGCGAAGTCGGAAGCCGCGGTCGAGAAGAGCATTTCCTACACCGAGACCGAGGCGAAGGCCGGCGGTCTGGTCGAGGTCGTGGCGCGGGACGTCCCGGACCTGATGGCGCAGCTCGAGGGCCGCAAGCTCGCCCGCTTGGGCGGAGGCCAGGCGACGCTGGCGCTGAAAGGCTACCGGCTGGAGGAGCGCCCGATGGGGCGAATGGAGAAACTGTTGGGGATCGTTTCGCACCCCAACGTCGCGTACGTGCTCTTTCTCCTGGGCCTGGTGGGTCTCTACTTCGAGCTCTCGACACCGGGCGCGATTCTCCCCGGCGTCGTCGGAGGGATCTGCCTTCTGCTGGCGTTCTACGCTTTCTCGGTCCTGCCGGTGAACCTCGCGGGGCTGGGCCTGATCCTCTTCGCGATCCTCCTCTTCATCGCCGAGATCAAGGTCGTCAGTCACGGTCTGCTCTCGCTCGGGGGCGCCATCGCGCTCGTCGCCGGCTCGCTGCTGCTCTTTGCCGGAAAGGGCGACGCCGCGGGTTACCGCGTAGACCTCGGGATCATCATTCCGGGCCTCGCCCTCACGCTCGGCGTCGTCGGGCTGCTGACGTGGAAGACGCTCCAGCTGCGGCGCCTGCCGGCGCGGACAGGCGTGGAGGGCATGGTGGGCACGTCGGCGCGGGTCGTCGACGGCTTCTCGGGCCAGCGCCGCGGGCGCGTCCATGTCTCCGGGGAGTACTGGGAGGCCGAAGGGCCGGGCGACCTGTCCTCCGGAGACACGGTGCGCATCACGCGAGTGAAAGACGGAGTCCTGCACGTCGAACGGAGGAGCGGATGAGCGGAATCGTGTCGTTTCCGGGGCTGCTGTTGGCGGGCTTCATTCTTCTGCTTTTTGTCTTCAAGTGGATCAACGTGTTGAACGAGTACGAGCGCGGCGTCAGCTTCTGGCTGGGCCGCCTCGGCAAGCAGCCCAAAGGGCCCGGGCTCGTCCTGATCTTTTGGCCCGTCGAGCGGATGGTGCGGATTTCGCTGCGCACCGTCGTCCACGACGTTCCGCCGCAGGACATCATCACCAAGGACAACGTGTCGGTAAAGGTCAACGCCGTCGTCTACTTCCGCGTCGTGGACCCGCAAAAGGCGGTGGTCCAGGTCGAGAACTACCTCTACGCCACCTCGCAGCTCGCGCAGACGACGCTGCGGAGCGTCTTGGGGCAGGCGCTCCTGGACGAACTCCTGTCCGAGCGCGAAAAACTCAACTTGGACCTCCAGAAGGTCATCGACGAGCACACGCAGCCGTGGGGAATCAAAGTCTCGCTCGTCGAGGTCAAACAGGTGGACCTGCCGCCCGAGATGCAGAGGGCGATGGCGAAACAGGCGGAGGCGGAGCGCGAGAAGCGCGCCAAGATCATCCACGCGGAAGGCGAATTCCAGGCGGCGGCGCAGCTCTCCGAAGCGGCCAAGATCATCGACAAGCAGCCCGCGACCCTGCAGCTTCGCTACCTGCAGACGCTGACCGAGATCGCCAACGAGAAGAACTCCACCATCGTCTTCCCGCTGCCGATCGACCTGATCAAGTCGTTCATGAAGGACAAGACCGGCTAGCCGGGGACGTGAACCGGGCTAAACTGCGGCTTGCGTGGACGCGCCCCGGACGCACTACCAGATCTCCCTGACCGCCCGGCAGGCCGTCGGGCTCTTCGCGGGTCTCCTGGTGGCGCTGGGCGTCGCGTTTTTCTTCGGCCTCATGGCCGGCCTGTCGGGTCGCGCACCCGCGCCGGCAGCGGGCGGCGGCGAAGCGGTTGCGGCGCTGGCCGAGACGAAGGAAAC
>JBASRI010000629.1:0-3778 GCA_049273755.1 Thermoanaerobaculia bacterium | reverse complement strand
GCGTAGGGCCGGTCGAAGAGCACGCAGGCGGCGTCGCGAAGCCCGGAGCGCCACGTGATCGGATCGGCAGGCGCCCACCCGGCGGCGCGCATTGCGGCGAGGACGTCCTCGCGGCTGCCGATCAGCGCCACGTTCAGGGGGTCGGCCGGGATCCCTTCTGCCGTGCGGGTGCAGCCCGGGCTTTCGACGGCCGGGGCGAACCTCCGGTACCCCTTCCACGACAGCGGTAGGACCACGTAGGCGAGCGCCCCGTAGGCAGGCAGAGCGAGGAGCGCCGCTGCTGTCAGGCGCGCCGCCAGAGTCACCAGTTTCACCCCAGCGATGCTAGAAGGGTCGGTATGAATGAAAGATGAACCGGGAGCCGCATCTCCATCTATCACCGGCCGCCCCACCGGGGCATACTTCGCCTCGCGCAAGACTGAGGTTCCCACGTGAGCCAGCCGATCGGCAGTCAACTCGGCCCCTACGAGATCCTCGCTCCGATCGGGGCGGGTGGAATGGGGGAGGTCTATAGAGCGAGGGACACGCGGCTCGGGCGGGAGGTCGCCCTCAAGACGCTTCCCCAGGCGCTTGCCTCCGACCCCGAGCGCCTCGCGCGATTCGAGCACGAGGCGCGTTCGGCCTCGGGTCTCAATCATCCCAACATCGTGGCGGTGTACGACATCGGAACGAGCGCCGGGACGACGTACATCGGCATGGAGCTGGTCTCGGGGACGACGCTGCGCGATCTCCTCTCCGACGGTGCGCTGCCGCTTCGCCGCCTGTTGCCGATCGCCGCGCAGATCGCGAGCGGGCTGGCGACGGCGCACGAGGCCGGGATCGTGCATCGGGATCTGAAGCCCGAAAACGTCATGGTCACGAAAGACGGACGCGTGAAAATCCTTGACTTCGGCCTGGCCAAGCTGGTCCCCGCTGCGGAGAGCGGAGAATCGAGAGCACCGACCGCGAGCCCGCCGACCGAGCCCGGCACGGTCATGGGGACGGTCGGCTACATGTCGCCGGAGCAGGTTCGCGGCTTGTCCCTCGACGCCCGCAGCGACATCTTCTCCTTCGGCGCCGTTCTCTACGAAATGGGCAGCGGCCATCGCCCGTTTCGCGGCGCGACCGGGGCGGACGTCATGACGGCGATCCTCAAGGAGGAGCCGCCGGACCTGCAGGCGGGAACCTCTCAAGCCCTCGGCCGTATCGCGTTCCGGTGTCTCGAGAAGGCGCCGGAGCGCCGCTTTCAGTCGGCGCGGGACCTCGGCTTCGCCCTCGAGTCGCTGGTTTCGCCGACGGAATCGGGGCCATCTCCGGCCTCTGCGGCACCCGCCCCGTCACCCCGCCGGCCGTCGGCCTGGTGGCCTGGGCTTCTTCTCTTGGCAGCCGGGCTAGTCGTCGGGTGGTTCCTCCGCCCGGCCCTTTTGCGTTCCCACGCTCCGACGCTGGCCCGCGCGGTTCGAGTCACCTCGGGGCCGGCACTGAAGCTGAGTCCCGCGATCTCGCCCGACGGGAAGTGGGTCGCGTTCCTTTCCAACGCCCGAGGTCCGATGGACGTCTGGGTCCAGTTTCTGGCCGGAAGCGAAGCCGTGGATCTGACGGAAAAGGCCGGGCTCGAAGTCTCCGGACGCGCGGACGTCGGCGGCCTCGACATCTCTCCCGACGGTAGCCTCGTGGCCTTCGACGCGGGACGGTCTCCCGGCACGCCCTCCTCGGAATTCGACTCGTGGGTCTTACCCGCTCCGCTCGGGGGCACTCCCCGCCGTCTCGTCGAGCGCGGACGAGGCTTGCGTTGGTCACCCGACGGCAAGCGGATCGTGTACGTGAAGGCCGGGGCGGCGCTCGGCGATTCGCTGCTCGTGGCTGATGCGGACGGCGGGAACGCGCGCGAGATTCTCAAGCGCGAGGGCGGCCGGCACACGCACTGGGCCGCCTGGTCTCCGGACGGTGCGTACGTCTACTTCAACTACGGCCTGACCGGTGCCAACCGTGAGCCGACCTCGATCTTCCGAGTGCCCGCGGCCGGGGGCCCGCCGGAGCCCGTCGTTCTGTCCTCGCGCCGGGCGGTCTTTCCGGCCCCGATGCCCGACGGCGTCGGTCTGCTCTACGCGGCCAATCCCGATACCGCGGACCTCTCTCTCTGGTGGCGGCCGACGGGAAAGGGCGCCCCGGTGCGGCTGACGCGCGGCGTCGGCGAGTACGCGGAGCCTCGAGTCTCCCGCGACGGCCGCACCGTCGTGGCGACCCTGATCGAGCCGCGGGAAGGGCTCGTGCGCCTGCCGGTGTCGTTCGATGCGACGCCATCGTTCAGTCCCGTGACGAGCGGGTACCTCGGAGACTTCGACCCGACGATGTCGCTTCAGGGCGATCGACTCGTCTGGAGCTCGTCCCGGTCGGGCAATCGCAACCTCTGGGTAGGAGCGCCCGACGGGTCGGGAGCACGGCCGCTGACGACCGGGACCGCATTCGACGAGCATCCGGCGATTTCACCCGATGGAAAGCGAGTCGCGTTCGTCTCCGATCGGGGCGGAGAACGGGCGATCTGGGAGGTGTCGAGCGACGGGGGAGCTCCGCGACGCGTCGCTGCCGCGCAGGTGCTCGACACGCTGACCTGGTCCCCCGATGCCACCGAGATCGTGTTCGCCGCGCCGGCAGGAGACTTGCCGGGTCTCTACCGCGTGGCTCTGGCCGACGGGAAGGTCCGGCGCCTGCCGACACCGGCGGGAGCCCAGGCGCCCGCCTGGAGGCCGGACAGCTTCGAGATCGCGTATCTCTCGCTGCAGCCGCCGAACCTCTGGGGCGTCGTCCGCTACGTCGACGGTGAGGGCAAGCCCCTCCACGCGGATTGGCCGGCCGGCCCCCCGCTCGCGAATGGCCTGCTGGCCTGGGCGGCCGACGGCCGCCGGCTGATGGCGCTCTCGCTGACCGGAGGGCAGAGCGGGTCAATTTACGTTTCGGAGTCGGACGGCGCGCTACGCAAGCTCGCGACCCTCGAATCGTCGACCCGCATACGGGGCGCAACGTGGTCCGCCGACGGCCAGTCGCTCGTGCTCGGCAAGTACGAGCCGTCGAGCGACGTCGTGCTGTTCAACGTGGAGTGATTGGCCAGAACCGGCTTTGCGTCCGTCTCACGCTCTCGAGAATCCGCGCGGCGATCGGAGACGGGGTGGCGCGCCCAGGACCCGCCGGCGCCGGAACTGCCTCGCCGAGCAGCGCCCGCAGACAGGTGGCCGCCGACGCGGAGATCGCGTCGAGGTTGTAGCCGCCTTCGAGAGCGAGGACGACACGGCCGCCCGCAAGACCGAGAAGCCTCGAGGTCATCGCGGCATAGCCGCCTGGGGAGAGACGCATCGCGCCGAGGGGATCGCCGGCGGCCGCGTCGAAGCCGGCCGATACGAGGACCAGGTCCGGAGCGAACACCCGCGCGATCGGCAGCAGAATCGTATCGAACGCCGCGAGGTATTCGGCGTCGCCCATTCCGCCCGGCCACGGCACGTTGACCGTGAAGCCGCGCCCGGCGCCGCCGCCGATTTCCTCGACGGCGCCCGTACCAGGGTAGAAGGGGAACTGGTGGGTCGAGAAATAGAGGACGGAAGGGTCCTCCCAGAAGCTGTGCTGCGTCCCGTTGCCGTGATGCAGATCCCAGTCCACGATCAGAACCTTTCGGGCGGCTCCCGCGGCCTGCAGAGCCCGGGCGGCCACGGCCACGTTGTTGAAGAGGCAGAAGCCCATCGCGCGGTCGGCCTCGGCGTGATGTCCCGGAGGGCGCAGGAGTGCCAGGCCGTTGTGCAGGTTGCCC
>JBASRI010000611.1:0-2564 GCA_049273755.1 Thermoanaerobaculia bacterium | reverse complement strand
CCGGGCCACGAGCGCCGGCGCGGCCTCGCCCTTCCCCATCTGCAGGTGGCAGTGGGAATCGGCCAGCAACCTACTTGACCTTGCTGCCCGGCGGCACGTCCGCGGGCACGTCGAGGAGAACGGGCGCCCCTTCCTCGCCGACCGAGGCGGCGAGGACCATGCCGTCCGACTCGACACCCATGAGCTTCGCCGGCTTCAGGTTCGCCACAACGACGACGTTGCGTCCCACGAGCGCCTCCGGCTCGTACTGCGCCGCGATGCCCGCGACGATCTGCCGCTGCTCGCCGCCGAGGTCCACCTGGAGCTTCATCAGCTTGTTCGACTTGGGAACGCGTTCGGCGGCGAGGACCTTCGCCGTCTTCAGACGCACCTTCTGGAAGTCCTCGATCGAGATCCGTTCGTCGGCGGGAGCGTTCGCGGGAGCCTGGTCGTTCATGGCCGCATCCTTTTTCTCTCGAAAGTACGTTACGGCGTCGGCTCGTGGGAAGAGCGCGGGCACGTCTGGCATCGGGCGAGACACCGGCAGCCGTCCCCAGGCGAGGTCTTCGATCCCGGGGTCCTTGGCGGGCAGCGCGAAGGTCTCGAAGATCTTCCGGCTCGTTCCGGGAACGAACGGCGAGAGCATCACGGCGGCGAGCCGGACGCCCTCGGCGGCAGCCGAGAGGACACGGTGGAGGCGCGGCGAGTCCGCCCCCTCCGTCTTCCGGATCTTCCACGGCTCGCGCGCGACGACGTAGCCGTTGATCTGCCCGAGGAACTTCCAGACCGCTTCGAGCGCCCGGTTGAACTGGCAATCCTCCATGGCGCTCTGCCACTCGGCCCGCGCCGGCCCATACGCCTCGAGCACGTCGTTGTCGGTACCGACCTCGTTGGGCGTCCCGCCGAAGGACTGGCGGCACAGCGCCGCCACGCGCGAGACCGTGTTGCCGAGGTCGTTGGCGAGATCCGCGTTGTAGCGGGTCAGGAAGGCTTCGTCGGAGAAGGACGCGTCCTGGCCGAACGCCATCTCCCGCAGGAGGAAGTACCGCAGAGCGTCCGCTCCGAAGTCGGCCACGAGGTTGTCCGGGCGCACGATGTTGCCCACCGACTTGGACACTTTCTTGGCGTCGCGGAGCCACCAGCCGTGGGCCCAGACGGTCGTGGGCAGCGGCAGGCCCGCCGACATCAGAAACGCCGGCCAGTACACGGCGTGGAAGCGCAGGATGTCCTTGCCGATGACGTGGACGCGGGGGCCGGAGGACTCGCCCCAGTACCGTCGGTAGAGCGTCTCGTCCTCCCCGCCGAAGCCGAGCGCGGTGATGTAGTTGGCCAGCGCGTCGAGCCACACGTAGACGACGTGGCCGGGATGTCCCGGAAACGGGATCCCCCACTTCACCTTGGAGCGCGAGACCGACAGGTCGTTCAACCCGCCGCGCACGAAGGACGCCACCTCCGCCAGACGGCTCTCGGGCCGCACGAATCGCGGATTCGCTTCGTAGTGCGCCAGCAGCGGCTCCGCGTATTTCGAGAGCCGGAAAAAGACGTTCTCCTCCGACTCCCAGACCGTGGGCCGGCCGTGCACGGGACAGTTCTTGTCGGCGTCGAGCTCTTTTTCGGTGTAGAACGCCTCGCAGCTCGAGCAGTACCAGCCCTCGTGCTTCGCGGTGTAGAAGTCGCCGGCCGCCGCGATCCGGGCAACCAGCGCCTCCACCCCTCGCCGGTGGCGGGGCTCGGTCGTGCGGATGAAGTCGTCGTTTCGGATCTCGAAGGTCTTGTAGAGCTCGCGGTAGCGCTCGACGACCCGGTCGGCCAGAGCCAGTGGCGTCACACCCTGCTGCGACGCGGCCTTCTCGATGTTCTGCCCGTGCTCGTCGGTGCCGGTCAGGAAGCGGGTGTCGTGGCCCATCAGGCGGTGAAAGCGCGTGATGACGTCCGTCACGACCGTCGAGTAGATGTGGCCGATGTGCGGGAGGTCGTTGACGTAGTAGATCGGCGTCGTCGCGTAGAAGGTCTTCATGGAGACGGCGAAAGATACCTTAGTCAGGAGGCAGTCGGCAGGTGACCGGGGGCAGGCGGGCTCCAGCCTGCTTCCTGCTCCGCCTGTTGCTGCTCAGACTCTCTCACTCAAAGAAGCCCCGCCTCGCGGAACGACACGCAGCCCTCGCGCCCGACGACGACGTGATCGAGCAGGCGCACGCCGACCGCCTCCGCCGCCGCCGCGAACCGCCGCGTGAAGTCGCGGTCCTCGCGCGAAGGCGTGGGATCGCCCGAGGGATGGTTGTGGTACAGGATCACCGCCGCGGCCTTGCCGAGAAGCGCGCGGCGCAGGATCTCCCTGGGCTCGACGATGGCGCGGTCGAGAGTCCCCCGGTAGATCTCGGGGTCGTTCTTGAGCAGGCGGTTTCGCGCATTCAAGTAGAGCGCGCCGGTCCGCTCCTGCGCGTCGTCGGCCTGGGCCTGGCGCAGGTACTCCTTGACGAGGCGCGGCTCGTTCAAGAGGTCGCGGCCGCCGAGCGTCTGGGCGGGCAGCCGCCGCGCGATCTCGAGGGCCGCCGCGATGGCGCCCGCGCGCGTGGGGCCGATGC
>JBASRI010000584.1:0-2354 GCA_049273755.1 Thermoanaerobaculia bacterium | reverse complement strand
CGGCCACGCCGCCACCGCCGGCTCCTTCCGAGGTCGCGTTCGAAGAGTTCGACGTCGAGCCCGCCGGCGCACCGCCGGCTGCGGCTCCTTCTGCCGCGCCGCTGCCCGAGGACGCCATTGAGTTCGGAGAAATCGATCAGGGCGGCCCGCCCCCGGCGTTCCAGAAGCTCACGACGCCCGAGCCCCAGGCGCCGGCGGACTCCGAGTTCGTCTCCTATGAGCAGCTCGGCAACCTCCTCGACGACGAGATGCAGCGCGCCGGGGAGACGCCGAGCTCGGCCCAGCCCGAAGTGCCGGTCGTCGACGACGAGAGTCTCTTTGCCGACGAGCAGAAGTTCTTCAACCTCGCCGAAGAGCTGGAGAAGGAGCTCAGCGACGAGGTCGTCGCGGCCGAGGTGGCCGAGATCTCGTCGGCGCCGCAGGGGGAAGTGTCCCTCGAGGAGATCTTCCGCGAGTTCAAGAAGGGCGTCGAGCAACAGCTCTCCGCCGAGGACTACGAGACGCACTACAACCTCGGCATCGCCTACAAGGAGATGGGACTCGTCGACGAGGCGATCGGCGAGTTCCAGCTCGCGAGCAAGGACGCGGGCCGCGCCGTGGAGTGCTGCAGCATGCTGGGCCACTGCTTTCTCGAGAAGGGGATGCCGGAGCTGGCGATCAAGTGGTTCCGCAAGGGGCTCGAGGCTCCCGCGATCGAGGACGCCGCGACGGCCGGGATGCTCTACGACCTGGCCTCGGTTTACCAGGACACGGGTGACACGGACCTCGCCTACAAGACCTTCCGGGAGGTCTATGGCCTGAACGCGAACTACCGCGACGTGGTCCAGCGCGTCCGCGACCTCGAGGAAGTTCGCAAGAACTCGTAGAAGGTTGCCCCCGCAAGGGCCACAATGACGAGAGTCAGCCGACCCCAATTCTCCGCTCTGGTCGGCGCGTCGAGCGCCGCTCAAACCGACGCTCTTCTCTCGGTCGAGGCCCTGCGCGTCGAGCTTCCGGTAGAGGGTCGCCTCCTGCCGGCCGTGGACGGCGTGACCTTTTCGATTCGCGCGGGCGAGGCTCTCGCCGTGGTCGGTGAGAGCGGCAGCGGGAAATCCCAGCTCGCCCGAGCGATCCTGGGCCTTTCTCCGGACGGAAGCCGCGTGTCCGGACGCGTCGCCGCGTCGGGGCGAGACCTCCTGGCGCTCTCGGAGCGGGAGTGGGTGGAGGTTCGAGGCACGCAGATCGCGCTGGTGCTTCAGGAGCCGGCCTCCGCGCTCGATCCCGTGCGGACGATCGGCGCTCAGATCGTCGAAGCGATTCGCCTCCATCGGGAGGTCTCGGCGAGGCAGGCGCGGACGCTCGCCCTCGACGCCCTGCGAGACGTCGGATTCCCGGATCCCGAGGGCGGCTTCGAAGAGTACGCCCACCGGCTTTCAGGCGGCCTGCGTCAGCGGGCTCTTCTCGCCAGCGCGCTCGCGCCGGAGCCGCGCGTCCTGATCGCCGACGAGCCCACCGCGTCGCTGGATGCGACGGTCGCCGCTCAGGTCCTGGACCTGATGGATCGGCTGCGGCGCGAGCGCGGCCTGGCGCTCCTCTTGATCACGCACGATCTGGGCATCGTCGCGCGGCACGCCGACCGCGCGATCGTGCTCTACGCCGGGCAGATCGTGGAAGAGGCCGGCACTTTCGAACTGTTCGCGTCTCCGCGCCACCCCTACACGCGGGGTCTCCTCGCCTCGGTCCCGCGCCTGGGCGAGTCGAGGAGCGGCGCGGGGCGCTACGGCGCGATCCCGGGCTCGATTCCGGACCTCTCGCGTCGGCCTTTCGGGCAGTGCGTGTTCGCTCCCCGCTGCGGCGAGCGGTTCGACCCGTGCGAGCGCCGGCCCCCGCAGCTCTATCCGGTGGACGGCGTCGGCGTGCGGTGCTTTCTGTACGAGGCGGCCCCGCCGCCGGCGAGGCGATGAGCGATCCGATCGCCATCGGCGGCCCGCTCCTGTCGGCCGAAGGGCTCGAGAAGCGCTACGCTGTCCGCCGCGGGATTTTCGGCGCGCGCCGCGGAGATCTGCCGGCGCTGCGGGGTGTGGGGTTCCGGATCGAAGAGGGCCGCACGCTCGGGCTCGTCGGGGAGTCCGGAAGCGGAAAGACCACCGCGGGCCGGATCGTCGCGCGGCTGACCGAGCCGGACTCGGGCAGCGTGGTCTTCGACGGGGTGGACTGGCTCGCGCTCGAGGGACGAGAGCTGCGCCGCCGGCGGCGGGAGCTGCAGGTCGTCTTCCAGGATCCCCAGACGTCTCTGAATCCCAGGATGCGCGCCGGCGATCAGGTCGCCGAACCGCTCCGCGTGCACGGTCTGGCGCACGGTCGCGCGCTGGCCC
>JBASRI010000581.1:0-3175 GCA_049273755.1 Thermoanaerobaculia bacterium | reverse complement strand
GTAGTCCTCCGCGCGATCGATGCGGACGCGCCCGACCCCGCCCGCCATGGGGTGTGTGCGGCGTCGCGCCGCCAGCCGCGCCTGAACGGCAGCCCCCGCCATCGCGAAGAGCGTCTCCCCCGTCCGGAAATCCTTGGAGGAGCGGCCCACTCGCGCCACTCTTTTCGCGATGTGCGCCCAGTCGTAAAAGCCGCGATAGCTGTCGAAGAGCAGGTCGGCGAGGCGCTCGCTCGAGAGATTGGGGTGCCTCCAGGTCGCCGTCGTGCCGTCGAAGCGATCCAGGTTCCTCTCGGTGATCCAGCCCTTCGCCAGGAAGTCGTCGTATTGCTCGGTCCCGGGGATCGGCGTGAGGATGTAGAACGAGGCGACGTCGGGCGAGAGCCGGCGCAGCGTCTCCACATGCTCGCGAATCGAGTCCTCCGTGTCGCTCGGAAACCCGAGGATGTTCGAGAAGTGGCTGCTGATGCGGTGCTCCCGGCAGAGACGGACGATCTCGGCATACCGCGCCGGCGTGTTATGGAACTTGTGGACTCCCCGGAGAGCTTCGACGGAAAACGACTCGGCGCCGACGAAGATCTGGAAACAGCCGGCGCGGGCCAGGAGCTCCACGAACTCCGGCTGGCGCTCGATCATCGCGTCGCACTGCACGAAGAAAGGGAGGCGGATGCCCTCCTCGATCATGGCCTCCAGGAGACCGACCGCGTCGGGGTACTTGTTGAAATTGTCCGAGGTGAACATGACGATGCGCACGCCACCCGCCTTCGCGGCGCGCAGGGTTGCGATGGTCGTCGCGATCGGCTGGCTGCGGATCGCGTGTCCGGCAATCTTGATGACCGAGCAGAAATTGCACGAGTAAGGACAGCCCCGCGCCGGGTAGACGCCGAGCAGCGGCACGACGTACCGCCTCAGCTCCCGCCGCGGAGGCGGCGAGACCACCGGCGACTCGAGCCGCGCCTGCCAGCGCTGGTCCCCGCCGTAGACCGGCGCCAGCTCTCCGCGCGTCGCGTCTTCGAGGATGCCTTGCCAGACGAGCTCCGCCTCGGAGAGCGCGAAGGCGGGTCCACGGCCCTGAGCCTCCCTCGTGTCGCACGTCATCGGATGCGGACCTCCGATGACCGCGAGGCAGCCTCGAGTGACGGCGTGCGCGGCCAGGTCGAGCGCCCGTTGAAACTGGTGGCTCTGCACTCCCACGAGAGCGATGAGGGTGCGTGTTCCGGGGGACGGTTCGAAGAGCTTCAGGTACTCGAGATCGGTCTGGACATACTCGTCGATCGAACGAACGGCGCAGGCCATGTCTCCGACCCGTTGAGGCGTGAGGCTCGCCAGGTAGCAGACGGTCGCATTGGGCATGAAGCCCCACCGAAACCGCTCGACCGATCCGTCAACGCCGTACTTGCTCGGCTTGACGATGACGACTCGAAGCTCCTGCCCAGGGGCCATGCGACCTCCCGCTGAGCGCCTCTGCGACTATATCGCCGGAAAGCCCGGCATGGGCGGCGAAGGGAAATTTCCTGATCGACCCCGGCCTCCGATCGCTAACCCAGCACGACCGCGATTCGGTGCTCGCGGCCATCGTCGGCCAGCGGGATCTCGCGGCCCGTGACCGGTCCGCCGTCGAGCGAGATGCTCGTCACGCCGCGCATCGCGCCGCGGGGGTTCTCCACCGAGAGCCGGTAGCGGGCGGAGTGGTAGCGAAAGACGATCTCATACCGGGGCCAGGTGCGCGGAATGCAGGGGTCCACGTGCAGGACCGTCCCGCGCAATCGGAAGCCCAGGATCCACTCCACCCCCGCGCGGTACATCCAGCCGGCGGCGCCGGTGTACCAGCTCCAGCCACCCCGGCCCGCGTGCGGAGCCTCCGAATAGACGTCGCCGGCCATCACGTATGGCTCAACCTTGTAACGGTAGAGGCCCGAGCGCGTGCTGGCGTGGTTGATCGGGTTCAGGATCGCGAAGAGCTCGCCCGCCTTGTCGCCGTCGCCGAGCGCCGCAAAGGCGATCATGGCCCACACCGCGGCGTGCGAGTACTGCCCCCCGTTCTCACGCACGCCGGGGACGTATCCCTTGATGTAGCCGGGCTCGAGGGCCGTGCGGTCGAACGGAGGCGTGAAGAGCAGAACCAGCCCGTCGCCCCTCCGGATCAGGTGCTCGTCGACGGCCGCCATGGCCCGCCGGCCCCGCTCGGGATCGGCGGCGCCCGAGATGACTCCCCAGGACTGCGCGATCGAGTCGATTCGGCACTCGTCGTTGGTCGCCGATCCGAGTGGCGTCCCGTCGTCGAAGAAGGCGCGGCGATACCAGTCGCCGTCCCACCCATCGCGTTCGAGCGCAAGCTTCAGCGCGTCCACGTGCGAGCGCCAGGCCAGCGCGCGCCGGGATTCCCCGCGCCCTTCGGCGAGGCCCGCGAACTCGTAGAGATTCGTGTGGAGGAACCAGCCCAGCCAGACGCTCTCGCCCTGGCCGCCGGCTCCGACCCGGTTCATGCCGTCGTTCCAGTCTCCGGCGCCCATCAGAGGCAGCCCGTGTCGGCCGACTGCGAGGCTCCGGTCGAGCGCTCGCGCGCAATGCTCGAAGAGGGACGCCTTCTCGGAGGACACGTCCGGCTGGAAATACCGATCGGTCTCTCCCGGCTGGAGCGGCGCCGCCGTCAGGAACGGGACCTGCTCGTCGAGCACGCCGCGATCGCCGGTGATTTCGATGTAGTGGTGCGTGGCGTAGGGGAGCCACAGCAGATCGTCGGAGATCCGGGTCCGCACCCCCTTGCCCCCGGGATCGTGCCACCAGTGCTGGACATCGCCCTCTTCGAACTGCCGGGAGGCGGCGCGCAGCAAGTGCTCGCGCGCCAGCTCCCGCTGCGCAACGGTCAAGGACATGACGTCCTGCAGCTGGTCGCGGAAGCCCCAGGCACCGCCCGCCTGATAGAAGGCCGCACGCGCCCTCACGCGACAGCCGAGCGCCTGGTAGAGAAGCCAGCGGTTGAGCATCAGGTCCATCGAACGGTCGGGCGTCCGGACCTGGAGCGCGGCGAGCGTGTCCTCCCACTCTCGCCGCACTGCAGCCAGCGCGACGTCGGCATCCTGCGACCGATGCCGGGCGACGAGCTGTCGCGCCTCCAGGGCGTCGCGGCCCTGGCCGAGCAGGACGACGATCTGCTCGCTTTGCCCCGGGGCCAGAC
>JBASRI010000577.1:0-6894 GCA_049273755.1 Thermoanaerobaculia bacterium | reverse complement strand
ACCTCCAGCCGGCCGGGGAGCCGCCGGGCGAAGGCGAAGCACCGCGCTCGGACGAGCGCCGGGTGCGACTCGACGATGACGCGGTCGAAGCCCGCGAGCAGGTCCGCGATTTCGCCGTCGTCGGCGGGAGGGATCGCCCTCGGATCGAAGAAGCTCCCGGCGTTGTAGAGCTTGATCCGCCGCGCCGGCGCAAGCTCCCCGAGCGCCGTCCGAATCTGAGCCGGGATCGCGCCTCGCGGGGTCTCCCCGGGAAGCGTGCTCTTCCAGAGGTCGCACATCAGGCAACGCCAGGGGCACTCGCGGTTGGTCAGCAGGAGGGTGGCGACGGTTGCGAGGGCGCCGGACTCGGTTGCCTCCTCTTCGACGAACGCTCCGTACGCGCGCCAGGGGTCGAGCGCCCGCCGCGGCCCCCGCAGTCCGAGGATCCACCGGTCCCTCTCGCGCCCCGTCTCCGGGTACGGCGGGACGGGATCGGCCCTACGCGTAGAGCGACTCGAAGTGCGCTCGATAATCCGCCTCCCGGTTCGGGAACCGCGCCGTCTCGCCGCCTTGCGCCAGCGCCCCGTGCTGGAAGCGGCGCTTCGGGTAGACGGGCATCGGGATTCCGGTGACCTCCCGGACGCCGCGCGCAACGATTTCGCCCTTGAGCGCGTAGAGCCGGCCGACATCGTGGCCGGTCAGCGCGGAGAAGGGGATCGCCGCCGCGAGCTCGACGAGCCGCGGCCGCATGAAGGGGCTGAAGCCCTCGAAGCCGTACTGCCGCAAGGGCGCATACGTCCGCGTGCACGACCGGCTCTGCCCGCCGGTGTACGTCAGGGAGTGCTTGAGCTTGCCCACGCCCCATCCCTCCTGGTACAGGAGCGGGTTGCCGATGACGCTCCGGATCGTCAGCTCCGTGTTCTCCTCGATCGGGTAGTCCTTCAGGTTCTCGTCGCCGCCGTCGCCGTCGAGGAGGAAGCGCCAGTCGGGATAGCGCTCGCGGATGCCCCGGGCGAGCGCGAGGCCGGCGGCCGCCGCTTCGACGTCGAGCGGCTTGTAGTCCTCGACGACGCGGACCGCTTCGAAGGGATCGAGCGCCTCGGGCGCGGTCTCGATCGCCTCCAGGAAGAGCTCGAGGGACAGATCCGAAAGAAACCGCCGGGCCTGCGCGAGGTCGCGCCCGGCGCCGGCCGAGAGCGTGAACGCCTTGAGCCGCGCCGGGCTGATGCCGAGCCGAAGGAGCACGTGGTACGCCACCAGGAAAACCGCGCCGCTATCGACACCGCCCGAGAAGGAGACGCCGATGGGCTCGCGCGGCGGGATCGACTCCACCCAGGCCGCGATCTCGTCGGCGAGAGCCTGGACGTACCGGCGGCCGATCTCGGCCGTGTCCGCGGGCAGCGTTTCGGGCGCGGGCTCGAGGAAGCGGACGTACGAGGCGTCGGGATCCGGGCAGCCGATCAGGTCGAGGCTCAGGACGTGGTGCGCCGGAACCATCCGCGTGTACGTCGGATGAAACTGACCGACCATTCCGGCGCCGTCCAGAAATGCGCGGATCGCGTCGATCCGGTCGGCGGCGACGAGCAACGGCCCGTCCGTCTGCTTGGCAAGGAAGTAGCGAAGCGGCCGGTCGAGCGAGCGCGCCATGCGCGCGGTCTGCCCGCTGACCGCGACGAGCGCGTAGGAGCCCTCGATGCCGCGGACCTCGCCGGGATCGCCGCGCGCCACGCGCGCGCGCGCTTCCTCGACGGTCATTCCGCGCAGACGATTGGCTGACGCATCGGTGAGATCGACGACACGCTCGATCGAACGCTCCATGACGTGCTCCCGTTTCATCCCGCCGATCCTACTGGATGGGAGACAAACCCGTTTCGATCCCGTAAAATGCGGAAAATGTCTGCCAGACCAGCCGGGGTCGCGACCAAAGCCGACGGTCTGGCTGAAGGCGGAACTCTCGCCGGGCTCGTCGCCTCGGCGCGGCCGGCGCAGTGGGTCAAGAACCTCGTCGTCTGCCTCCCTTTCCTCTTCGGCCGTGGCCTCTCCACGCCCCGCGGCTGGTGGCTCGCCGCGGCCGGATTCGCGGTTTTCTGCCTGATCACGAGCGGGATCTACATCATCAACGACATCATGGACCGGGAGAGGGACCGCGCCCACCCGATCAAGAAACACCGGCCCCTGGCCTCCGGAAAGCTCCGGGTCTCCACCGCCCTCGCCGTGGCGCTCGCTCTGGAAGCCGCCGGCCTGTCGGCCGCGTTCCTTCTGTCCTTCGAGTTCGGGCGCTGGTGCGCGATCTACGCCTGCCTCATGCTCGCGTACTCGCTCGTTCTGAAAAGGATCCCGTTCCTCGAGGCCCTGATCGTGGCGGGCGGAATGCCCCTGCGGGCTCTGGCGGGGGCGGGGCTGGCCGGGCTCCAGCCGTCCTTCTTCCTGATGTGCTGCGCGTACTTGCTGGCGCTCTTCCTGGTCGCCGGCAAGCGCCAATGGGAATTCCGCAACGCGGGCCACCGCTCCGCCTCGGAGCATCGTCCGGCATTGTCGGCCTACCGCGAGGAGGGGCTGGATTATCTCTTCATCGTCACGGCGCTGACGACGGTCGCCGGGTACGCGGCCTACAGCGTCGCGCCGCCCACGCTCGCCCACTACGGCGGACGGTCGCTCGCCGCGACCGTGCCGTTCGTCGTGCTCGGGATCGCCCGATACGTGCGCCTCGTCTACCGGCGCGGTGGAGGGGGCAGTCCCACGCAGGCCCTCCTCACGGACGACCCGTGGCTCCTTCTGATCGTCGTGGGGTGGGTCGCGACGGCCGGGTGGATCATCTATGGGAGATAACAAAGGAGAAGGCCCGGAGGTCCTCCGGGAGACGGAGGCGAGGGCGGGAGAGCTTGCGGTCCCACGCGTCCCGCAACCCAACGTGCGCCTGGGGGTCGGTTTTCTCGCGTACAACGAAGAGGAGCTGATCGCCAAGACGGTCGAGGAAGCGGTCGCGTCGCTCTCGGCCGTGCCGAACCTGACCTGGCATGTGGTCGTCGTCAACGACGGCAGCCGCGATCGCACCGGCGAGATCGCCGCGGGTCTCGCGAAGAAGGACGCGCGGGTGTCGGTCGTCCACCATGACGGCAACAAGGGCTATGCCGTGGCGACCGAGACCGCCCTGCGCAACGTCCCCGGCGAGGTCGTGATGGTGGTGGACGGGGACGGGCAGCACACGATGGCCGACGCGCCCCTCTTCCTCGAGGCGGTCGACCGTGGCGCCGACGTCGTCTTCTGCTGGAAGAAGGTCCGCCACGATCCGGCCGGACGGAAAATCTTGTCGAGGGGTCTGCGCATGCTCTCGCACTGGATCCTGGGCTCCCCGCTTCACGACATCAACGCGGGCTGCCGGGCCTTCCGGAAGGACGTCGCTCGCCGGATCGAGATCAAGCACCGCATCAATTTCGTGGGCGACGAGATCTACGCGCGCTGCCGCATCGCGGGCTGGAAGGTCGCCGAGGTCGTCGTCCGCCACTTCCCGCGCGAGGCGGGCCAGTCCATCCATCGCCCCTTCAAGATGCTGGGCACGATCGCGAGGGTGATCCGCTACCTCTTCGATCTGCGCTCCGAGATGAAGGACTCCGAGGCTCTCCGCCGCCTCGTGGCGAAGAAGACGTGAGCGGCGGCATCGTCATTCTCGGCGCCGGTCCGACGGGCCTCGGCGCGGCGTACCGCCTCGCCGAGCGCGGCCAGACGGACTACGAGATCTTCGAGCGCTCCGGCCGGGTCGGCGGCCTCGCGACGAGTTTCAAGGACCCCAAAGGCTGGACGTGGGACGTCTCGGGCCACATCATCTTTTCGGGTTACAAGTACTTCAACGACTTCCTCGCGAAGGTCCTCGGGAACGAAGGCGTGCGCTGGATCGACCGCGAGAGCTGGATCAAGTTCGAGGACCGTTACGTCCGCTACCCCTTTCAGAACCATCTCTCTTCTTTGCCCGAAAAGGCCATGCTCGAGTGCCTCATCGGCCTCGTCGAATCGCAGACGATCGACAAGGACCGGGCGTTCCGTAACTTCGAGGAGTGGGTCCAGGCGAAGTTCGGCGCGGGCGTCGCGAAGCACTTCATGGCGCCCTACAACTTCAAGGTGTGGTCGACGCCCCTCGAAAAGATGGGCTTCTATTGGATCGCCGAGCGCGTCGCGGTCGTGGACTGGCGCAAGGCGATCGAGACGACCGTCGTGCCGAAGACGACCGACTGGGGCCCCAACGCCAAGTTCGGATATCCCGCGCACGGCGGAACGTTGGGGCTCTGGAAGGCCGTTCTGCCCTTTCTCGGCGACCGCGTCCGATACCGGAAGCGGGCCGTCTCCGTGGACGAGGAAAAGCGGCAGGTCGAGTTCGCGGACGGCTCGACACGCGCCTACGACCGGCTCCTGACGGCGCTGCCGCTCGAGGCCTTCGTGGCGCGCCTGAAACACGCGCCCGACAAGGTGCGCGCGGCCTCGAAGAAGCTCCTCTTCAATCGCCTGTTCTCGTTGGGTCTGGGGCTCCGGAAACCGTGTCCGTCGGACAAGAACTGGATCTACTTCCCGAACCCGAAGACTCCGTTCTACCGCATGACGTACCTGTCCAACTACTCGCCGGACATCGTGCCGGGAGGCGACACGAGCCGCTACTTCGCCATCCTGACCGAGACGACCTACTCCCGGTTCAAGCCGTTGCCCGAGGGGGACTTCACCGAGGCGGTGGTCGACGGGCTGATCGACGAAGGCATTCTCCAGCCGTCCGACCGCGCGCTCATCGAGACAGCCTTCCTCATCCACGCCGGACACGCGTACCCCATCCCGTCGGTGGACCGCAACGACGCCCTCGACGCGATCCACGGCTATCTGGAGCCCCGCGGCATCTTCTCTCGCGGCCGCTTCGGGTCCTGGAAATATGAGATCGGAAACCAGGACCACTCCCTCATGCAGGGCGTCGAGCTCGTCGACCGGTGGCTCGACGGCAGCGAGGAGAAGGTGTTCCGGAGCTGACGGGATGCGTCGTCGCGCCGACACCGGTGGCTCCGGGCCGCGCCGACGTCAGCGAGAGACGTAGTAGCTGATCCAGTCGCGGTCCGGATTTGCCTGCCGCCAGACCCTCTCCTCGCCGCCCGGGTAGAGCTCGCGCAGCTGCCGCCGGCGCTCCTCGTCGTGCCCTTGGAAGAAGTACAGGAGGGGCCGCTCCTCGCGCCGGGCCACGGCGACTCCGGGCCAGACGTTGTTGGCCTCGGCCCACTGGAGCGGTTTCGGGATATCGAGCTCGTAGGCGATGCACCGCGCGTCCACCCAGTGCGGCCAGTCGAGGAGGTAGAGGCGGTCGAATGGGACGCCGCGGTCCCGATACGCGCGCGCCACGGACACCATCTCCATGACGGGATCGAGCAGCATCGTCATCTGCCTGCCGAACCGTCCGAAGTAGCCGACGACGTTCTCGGAGAGCGAAAGGCCGAGAAGAACCGCCAGGGCGGCCGCGGGGGCGAGCCGGCGCCACGACCGGAGGCGCACGGCCTCGCCCGCGATCCAGGCCGCAGGCAGCGCGCAAAGCGCCATGATCGAAGGCAGGGCCACGGCCGAGCGGGTGATGCCGGGGTTCTCGTGCGGAAACGCGAGGTTGAGGGAGGAGGCGAGCGTCCAGACGGGAAGCGAGAGGAGAACGAGACCCCACGCGCGCGAGCCTCGCAGCCACAACGCGAAGCCCAGGACGATCCCGGCCAGGAGAAACGCCCCCGTGGCCGGATCCAGGAAGGGCTCGTCGATGACCGCGTGGATCCAGCCCCCGTCGCCTTTCCAGTGAAAGGCGAGCGCCATGTTCTTCAGGTTCCGTCCGAAGAGCACGAGGGCGGGCGCCGCGAGCGAGCGCTCCTCGCCGGTCACGCGCGTCAGGATTCGGTGGAAGAACCACTGCGGCTCTTTCACCGCGTAGTCGAGAAGCGGCAGGAACACGATCAGAGCCGTCCCGGCCATCAGAAGCGCGTCGCCGAAGATGCGCAGCCGCCGCCCCTTCCAGCGCCCGTCCGTCAGGGCGAGCAGCATGGCGAGGGGCACCAGAAGCGGCGCGATCTTGAACGCGTTGTAGCCGTGCTGGCCCACTCCCAGCCACAGCCCCGCCAGCAGGGCGTGGCGCCGCTGGCCGGTCCGCATCCATGCAATCAGGCCGGCCAGAGCCAGCGCCGCCGGAAACACCGCGAAGGGATACGACAGGCCGCGCCGCGCCCCGAGCGTCGCCCACATGCTCCAGGCGGCGAAGGCGGCTGCGAAAAGACCCAGGCGCCAGCCCCCGAGCGTCCTGCCGAGCACGTACGTGGCGGGCACGACTAGCAAGCCGATCAGGGCGAGGCTGACCTTGAGCAGGGTGAAGTGCAGCGGGAGCCCGAAGAGCCGGTGCAGCAGCCAGATCCAGTAGAAGGGGAGCGGGGCCTGGCCGGTATTGCGCTCGAAGAAAACGGGCCGCTGTCCGGCATCGAGGTCCTCGATGTTGAAGAGGTCCTCGACGTGGTCGCTGTGAGGATGGGCGGGCAGCTCGCTCAGGCGGTAGAAGCGAAAGAAGACCCCGATCGCGAGCACGGCCAGAAAGAGGATCAGCGCGATCCGGCGCTGCCGCGTCGGGTCGCGCCGCGGCTCGGGTCGCCGCGAGGCCGGTCTGGGCGTCCAGGTCCAGAACCAGACGGCGAGCGCTGCGATCCAGCAGATCGTGCCGGCGGCGTGGAAGTTCGCGTCGCGCATCTGCCAGAACGCGAACCCGGTGAGCACGGCTGCGAGGGGCAGGCCGACGGCGAGTCGGCGTCCAGCGGCGGAGTCGGGGACGAAGGGCTCCGCCGGCTCGGGGACCGAAGCGCCTGACCAGGCGACGGCGACCCAGAGCGCGATCCCCGCCGCCAGACACGCGGCCGCCCAGGCGGGCAA
>JBASRI010000656.1:0-5129 GCA_049273755.1 Thermoanaerobaculia bacterium | reverse complement strand
GCGCAGGACGGCGTAGATCCCGCCGGCTACGGCGGCGGCGGCGAGCAGCGCCACGACGAGTGATCCCGGGCCCCGTTTGCCCGGCTCCTCCACCCGGATCTCTGGGGGCGGCACGGCCGGATGCGGCGCTTGTGCCGGTGCGGAGCGCCCGGGAGGAGCGGCTCCTCCCCCTTCCAGAGCCGCCTCGCGCTTGCGAGCGCGTGTCTCTGCTTCGATCTCGTTGCGGAAGAGGTCGCTCAGGAAGTACGCGAGGTTGAACGTCGAAGGAGAGTAGGGGCCGGAGAACAAGAGCTTGCCGAGCTCGCGGCGCAGGTCGCCGCTCGACTTGTAGCGGGCCTCGGGCGCTCCGAGCGTCATTCGGAGCACGGCCTGGATCTCGGGAAGAATCGGAGTCGCCGGTGCTCCCGCGCGGCCTTTGAGAGCCGCGAGGGGGTCGGGCGGCGGAGGATGGCCGGTCAGAAGCTCCAGGAGAATCGCCCCGACGGAAAAGACGTCGGAGTTCTTGCCCACGGCGCCGCTCGCGCGCTGCTCCGGAGCGAGGTAGGGCGCGATCTCGCGCTCCAGGCGCGGTTTCGCGAGCGAGGGGAGCACGCCCGCGGCCAGCCCGAACCCCGACAGGCGGATCTCTCCGTCGTCGGAGATGACGACGAAGTCCGGCCACACCAGCCCGTGCAGCGTGCGATCGCCGTCGATCGTGGTGTTGTAGGCGTGGTCGAGCGCGGTCGCGACCCTTTCCGCGATCAGGAGCGCGTGCTCCACCGGCACTTTCCGCGAGAGCGACCGGCACTTGTCGGACAGCGCCGCGAGGGTGCGGCCGCTGGGCTCGTTCCACGCGATGTAGGGCACGCCGTCCACGGCGTCCATGTCCACGCCGCGAGCGATCGCCGCGTTCTTCAAGAACCCGTGGATCTCGCCGTTCTCCTCGATCGCGTCGATCACGGCGTCGCTCGAGAGCTCCGGGGACTCCAGGATCCGGAGGCGCACGAAACCCGCGTCTCCCGACGTGCGGAGCGCCCTGTAAATGCGGCCGAGGGCGTCCTCTCCCAGCGCCGCGGTCAGGATGTAGCCGCCGAACGGCCGCGGGAGATGTTCTGTCGGCATCGCTGGGGATTCGGTCGATTCTACTCGCGCCGTGAACGACCGTGCCAGTGCCGCGAAAGAAGCCAAATCGGAGGCACTCGTCCATCTGTTCGCAGCGCGAGGAGTCTTCCGAAGGGAGGAGCCTCGCGCTGCGGGAGCCGAAGCGAGGGAGGGATCAGGCTCGCGGTCGAGCCCGCATCCGGGCGAGCCGCGAGCCGGTGCCGAAGGCAGATCCCGAACGAGCGGAGGCGACGGTTTATCCCCAGCGAGGCGCTTCGTCGAGGCTGATGCCGAGCGCCGTCTTCGCAACGATCTCCCGCGTCAGGAAGGGGTTGGCCGGATGGATGCGTCCGAGGCGCGCATCGCGGAAGAGCCGCTCGAGCCCGGCCTTGCGGAAGATCCCGAACCCGCCGGCCACGTCGATCGCGGCGTCGACGACACGCCACGAGGCTTCGACCGCATGGTGCTTGACGGCGACGATCTTGGAGGGCCAGGTGGCGCCATGGTCGACTCCCCCCGACCAGTCCTCGGCGACGCGGTCGAGATGAGGCTCGATGCCTTCGAGCGCGAGCGCCATCTCGGCTATCGCATGCTGCACCTCGGGATGATGCGCCATCGAGCGCGTGAGCCCCAGAGACTTCTTCGACTTGACCCGCTCGACCGTGAGGTCGAAGACGCGCCGAGCCAGGCCGTAGTAGATGTTTCCGAAGCCGACGAGCGCCCAGGCGAAGATCCCGAGCACGAACGCGTCGAGGCCCGCCGCTCCCGCCGGGACGACGCGAGCGATCCGGTCGTCGGGAACGAACGTCCCCTCGAGCACGGTGTCGTCGCTCTTCGTGGCGCGCATCCCCAGGACGTCCCAGGTCTCCTCGACCTTGTAGTTCTTCGAGCTCCGGTTCAGGAAGGCGTGGACGACGTGCGGATTCGCCGGATCGGCCGCGTCCATCCCGTGGAGGCCGAGGTACGTCCAGACCGGTCCGAGGCTTCCGAAGGACTTGCGGCCCGTGAATTTGTAGCCGCCATCCACGCGCGTCGCCTTCGTGGTGGAGAGCAGCAACGGGAGATCGTTGCCCGTTTCCGCGTGCCCTGCGGCATACACGTCGCCTTTGACCGCACCCCGCAGGAGCCACTCGAGGGACTTGTCCCCGCTCCTCCAGAGATCGGCTGCCAGACCGGTCCAGTAGAGGTGCATGTTCATCGCCAGAGCCGTGGGCGCCGAGAAATAGGCCAGCCTTCGCTGCTCCCGGCAGGTGTCCGCGAGCGTCCTTCCCAGGCCCCCGAGCTCCTCCGGCACGGCCAGGCGCAGATAACCGGCGTCCTTGAGCTCCCGGAAGTCCTCGTCGAAGAAGCGGTTCTCCCGGTCGTACTGGGGCGCCCTTTCCCGACAGCGATCCAGCGTTTCTTGCGGGACCGCAAATGCTTGACCTCGCATCGCGTCCTCCCTCGGCGCAACAACATATGCCAGTTCTGGTCGTCCTGAAGCCGAGGGGATCCGGGGGGTGAAGACGCCGGCGGGGCCGCCTCACGAACCGACCACGAACTCGATCTCCTTCATCGACCTGAAACGCGCCAGCCCCGCGCGCTGACGATCACCTCGTGGCCCGCGCTCCGCAGAAGGCTCAAGAAGCTGGCCGCCTACACGCTGATCGAGGCCGCTGGCCAGAAACAATTTCGGCCCAGAATCGTCTCGCCAAGGAGAGGTGCGCCCATGACTCGACTCTCGAAGCCCGGCCTTGTTCTGATCGCTCTGGCGGCGCTTCTCCGAAACGCGCCGTCCCCGGCGCAGGCTTTGGAGGAACGGTACGGCCCCCGACTCGCGGCCTTCGACGCCCTCGCCCCCAAGGAGATGGCGGCGGACCACACGACCGGCTTCGCCATCGCGCTGATGATCGGCGACGCGACCTGGGCGCGGGCCTACGGCTTCGCCGACGTCGAGGACGGCTCGCCGATGAAGCCGGAATCCTCGTTCCGGCTGGCCTCGATCACGAAACCGATGACGGCGGTCGCGATCGTCCAGCTCGCCGACGCCGGCAAGCTCGACCTCGACGCCGAGATCCAGACCTACGTGCCGTACTTTCCCCGCAAGAGCCATCCCATCACCGTGCGGCAGCTTCTGGGCCACCTCGGAGGCATCTCGCACTACAAGAACCCGGCCGCGGAGCTGCATATCAAGGAGCACAGGGACACGCGGCAGGCGATCGAGATCTTCAAGGACTTCGACCTGGTGGCGGAGCCCGGCACCAAGTACAGTTACACGACCTACGGCTTCAACCTGCTGGGCGCCGCGATCGAAGGCGCCTCGGGCCAGAGCTACGGCGACTACATGCGGGACCATGTCTGGGCCCCGCTCGAAATGAAGGACACGCGGATGGACGATCCCCGCGCCATCATCCCGAACCGGGTGCGCGGGTACGAGTGGGCCGATGGGAAGTTGCGCAACTCTGAGTTCGTGGACATCTCCAGCCGCTTCGCCGGCGGCGGCACGCGCACGACCGTGCTGGACCTTCTGAAGTTCGCGCGCGGCTTCATGGACGGAAAGGTGGTCTCCCGGGCGCGCGTCGACGAGATGACGCGGCCGATGACCCTGCGCGACGGGCACGACACGGACTACGGCATGGGCTGGGGCCTCGACCCGCAGAACGGCCGCTTCATCGTGTCCCACAGCGGCGGCCAGAACGAGACCCGCACGCTGCTCTTCCTCCTACCGGGGCGCAACGCCGCCATTGCCGCGGCGACCAACTTCGAGTCCGGGGACCTGTTCTGGTTCGTTCAGGCCCTCGCGGCGCAAGTCTTCGACGAGCGCTGGGACCGCTCGGGTGGCTCGGCGGCCTACGTGCCCGGAAAGGTCGAGCGTGGCGAGTTCGCGGCGGCTCGCGACGCCTTCCAATTCGGCCTGTCCTCCTACGAGAAAAGAGGCGGCCCGCTGACGGAAGATCCGAAGCGCCTCTCCGAGGCCTTCGCGTTCTTCAACCAGTGCGTGGACCCGAAGGCTCTCAAGGCAAGCCTCGATGCCACCCGCAAGAAGTGCCGCGACGGCCTGCACCCTGTGACGGACGAGCCCCTGCCGGTGGTTGGATCGTTCATGGCGACAACGCTTTCGGCGCGCGGCGGCGTCCAGGGACTGGAGAGGTATCACGTCCAAGGGCCCGCGGCCTTCTTCGCCGACTACATCCAGGCCTACCGCGGAAACCCCGCGATCCCCCGGGCGTACCGATTCGATCCCGGATTCGAGCGACAGGTCGCACTCTGGAACCGCGACTGGCCGCGCACGTTCAACGAGTACGCGCGCACGACGGCGGTGACTGTCTTCGAGCCGCTCGACGCGCGCCGGCTACGGCAGACCTTCGCCGGAGCCTCGATCTATCCGGACCTCTCATCCGAGATCGGAGACGTCGCCAGGCTCGACTGCCGGGAGGGCAAGCGGGAGCCGGCACTCGAGGCCGCAAGGTTGAACGTCGCGCTCTATCCCTCTTCGGCGGCCCCCGTCGCGTATCTCGCGGGAACGCAGCTTTGTTTCGGCGACTCCGGTCAGGCCCGGGCGCTCCTCCAGAAGGCGCGTGCCCTGGATGAGGGTGAGACTTACGCCGGCGCTGGCTTCCTGAACGGTATGGCGTACGACTTTGCGGAGATGGGCAAGCTCGACGCCGCGACCGAAGTTCTTCGCGTCGCCATCGACCTCAACCCGAAGGCCGCCAACCTCTACGACAGCCTTGGCGAGCTCGAGGCGAAGGCCGGCCGGCGGGACCAGGCGATCGCGGCGTACAAGAAGGCCGTCGAGCTCGACCCCAAGCTCGAGTCGTCGATCCGCGCGTTGAAGGAGCTGGAAAAACCGGCGCCCTAAGTCCGGGCTCCCGTTCGCGGCGCGAGGAGTCTCCGCGAAGTAACCGAGCGGAGGAGCCTAGCGCTCGCGACAGCTCAGAAGGTCGGGCAGCCGACAGCGCACTTCATCTCGAAGTACGCGCCGTCCTGCGTGCCGCCGTCCAGAATGACGATGTAGCCCTCGATCTGCGGCGGCTTCTGTGGATTTGGGATCGGACTCGTGACGTCCA
>JBASRI010000653.1:0-3243 GCA_049273755.1 Thermoanaerobaculia bacterium | reverse complement strand
GCGTGGGCGCGCTTTCGGCCCGCGACCTCGCGCGCCATGGCGCGGATGTGCTCCGGGGTCGTCCCGCAGCAGCCGCCCACGATCGCCGCTCCGGCCTCGACGAACGCCGCGGCGTACTCGCGCAGATAGTCGGGCGCGGAGAGATAGACGTTGCGCCCGTGAACGATGCTCGGATATCCGGCGTTGGGCATCGCCGAGAGCGGCACCGAGATCGTCGCGGGCAGCTTCGTGAAGAGGTCGTGGGTCTCCTGCGGACCGAGCGTGCAGTTCATCCCCACGGCGTCGGCGCCGGCGAGCGCCAGGGTCGAGAGGGCGTGCCCGGCCGCCTCGCCGAACGCCGTGCGCCCGTCGGCGAGGAACGTCATCTCTGCCAGGATCGGGATCTCGGCCGAAAGGCCGCGCACGGCGCGCACGGCCTCGGCCGCCTCGAGCATGCTGCCGAAGGTCTCGAGGAGGATCAGGTCCACGCCGGCCTCGAGCAGCACGCGCGCCTGCTCCTCGAAGATCTCGCGCACCTGCGAGAGCTGCAGCGAGCCGTAGGGCTTGACCAGCGCGCCAAGAGGGCCGATCGAGCCCGCGACGAAGGCGAGCTCGCCGGCAGCGGCCTCCTTCGCCAGGCGCGCTCCCTCGCGGTTGATCTTCTCGAGCGAATCGGCCCACTCGTGGGCCGTCAGCTTGACGCGGTTGGCGTCCCAGGTGTTGGTCGTCAGGATCCGCGCCCCGGCCTCCAGGTAGTCCTCGTGGACCTCGTGGACGGACTCGGGGTCCGAGAGGTTCAGCGGCGAACGGGCCTGCTCGGGGGAGGCGCCGCGCGAGGTCAGGAGCGTGCCGATCGCCCCGTCGGCGAGCAGGACTTCCTCGGCGATCGTCCTGCGGAAGTCTTTTTTCATCGAATCGCGCCCATAACGAAAAAGCCTCTCGATGCGAGAGGCGCCGGTCCAGCGCGGACCGCGTCGCGGCGCCTCCTCATCTTCTTCTCCACCTCGCAGTGGAGAATTTCGGAATTGGCACCTGTCGAGCCGCGCCGCGACGCGCGGTCCGGTTGCCGTGGGGTCCTTCCGCCTTCGCTCGCCATAGCGCCTTCGCGCGACGGCGAGCTTCGACGGGGGTTCGGGCCGGTCCCTTGCCCACTCTGGATGCGGCCGGTGCGCCCCGGGGCGCCCGGACGGGATCAAAGATCTCCGACGACAGTAGACCCGGGCGGGCGGGGTTGTCAAACCAGCCATCTGGTCTACAATTCACCGGTCCTCATCGGGACAGGCGCTCCGTCGGCTCCTCGAGAAAGGAGCCGAAGATGGTCCCGATCCTCTCCCTCGTCCTGTTCCTGCTGGCCGAGCCTGCGGCCGACCCCTGGAAGGAGATCCGCCTCACGATCACGCGCGACCCCTACACCTCGAGCGATCAGGTCACGCTCTGCCGCGTGCGCGCCGACAACCTGGGCGGCAAGCGCTGGCAAGGGAAGGCGCTCGCGTTCGAGGCGCGCTCGCTCGGCGCCGGGCCGGTCGTGCGCCAGCGCGGCCGCTTCGGACTGGAGCTGGCCCCGTACGGCTCTCTCGAGACACTCGTCGCTCTGCCCGGCCGCCACGACCGCTTCGAGGTCGTCCCGCTCTCCGGCAAGAACGTTTCGCAGCCCGGGTCGAAATGGAAGGGATCGCGGAAGAGGAGCCGCAAGCGCCCGAGCTGAAGAGCAAGCGCCTCATCCTGCCTTCTCCCCAAACAGGGGGAGAGGGAGTGGGCTCCATTACAATGCCGGCCAATGAAAATCCTGGTCGTCGGAGGGGGAGGCCGCGAGCATGCTCTGTGCCGGTCGCTCCACCGCAGCCCTCTCGTCGAGGAGATCTTTTGCGCTCCGGGCAACCCCGGCATCGCCGAGGTCGCCGACTGCATTCCCGTCTCTCCGGGGGACACCGTGGAGCTGGCGGATCTCGCCGGCAAGCTGCACGTCGACCTGACGGTGGTGGGCCCGGAGCTTCCACTCTCGCTCGGGATCGTGGACGAGTTTCTCAAGCGCGGCCTCCCGATCTTCGGGCCCACGCGCCTGGCGACCCAGATCGAGTCCTCCAAGGTCTTTTCCAAGGAGTTCTTCCGCCGGCACAACATCCCCACGGCCGAGGGCGTCGTCTGCCAGACCGCCGATGAGGCGAAGAAGGCCATTCAGCACTTCGGTTTCCCCGTGGTGCTGAAGGCCGACGGTCTGGCCGGCGGAAAGGGCGTCCTCATCGTCGAGTCCGGCGAGGACGCCGCCCGCGCCCTGAAGCTCTTCTTCCAGGAACGCGTCTTCGGGGCGGCCGGCGACCGGATCATCGTCGAAGAGTTCCTGCGCGGCCAGGAGGCCTCGTTCCTGGCGCTCTTCGACGGAGAAATCTGCGTGCCGCTCCCCACCGCGCGCGACTACAAGAAGGTCTACGACGGCGACCGCGGCCCCAACACCGGCGGCATGGGTGCGCATTCGCCGGCCGGCGTCTTGAACGCGGAGTCGGCGTCCCAGGTCCTGAAAGACATTCTGTGGCCCACGCTCCGCGGGCTCCAGGCGGAGGGGAGAACGTTCCGCGGCGTGCTCTACGCGGGGCTCATGGTCACGGACTCGGGCCCAAGGGTTCTGGAGTTCAACGCGCGCTTCGGCGACCCCGAGACCGAGGTCATCCTCCCGCGCGTCAAATCCGACATGGCCGAAGTGCTGCTGGCGGCGGCGACGGGTGGGCTCGAGCGGTTCCTGCCTCTCGAGGTCAAGAACGAGGCTTGCGTCGGCGTCGTCCTCTGCGCCGGCGGATATCCCGGAAACTACGAGCACGGCAAGCCCATCACGGGTCTGGCCGACGCGGCGCGGATGCCCGGGGTCGAGCTCTTCCACGCGGGCACGGCCCGGGACGGCGACCGGCTAGTCACCGCGGGCGGCCGGGTCCTCGTCGTCACAGCCATGGCGCCCTCGATGACCGAGGCCGCGGCGCGCGCCTACGAGGCCGCCGACCGGATCCAGTTCGAAGGCAAACACCTGCGGCGCGACATCGCCGCGGGCGGAGTCCGCCCGAGCCGAATCTAGACTCTAAGGTCGCGGCGCGAGGAGTCTCCGCGAAGTAACCGAGCGGAGGAGCCTAGCGCTCGCGACAGCTCAGAACGTCGGGCAGCCGACAGCGCACTTCATCTCGAAGTACGCGCCGTCCTGCGTGCCGCCGTCCAGAATGACGATGTAGCCCTCGATCTGCGGCGGCTTCTGTGGATTTGGGATCGGACTCGTGACGTCCA
>JBASRI010000530.1:0-13723 GCA_049273755.1 Thermoanaerobaculia bacterium | reverse complement strand
AGGCCGCGGCGCGCTTCAACGCCAGCAGGCCGCCGACCGCCGTAGCCGCCGCCCCCACGGTCAGCGTGGCCCGCAGGCCGATGCGGGGGATGAGAACGAAGCCTCCGAGAAAAGCCCCTGCCACGGTGCCGGCCGTGTTCCACGCGGTCACCCGCCCCACGCCGCGACCCATGCCGGGAACGTCCGCGACCGCCACGACCGCCGCCGGGAATGCGATGCCGAAGAGGATCGCCAGAGGCAACAGCAGAGGCGCCGTCTCGAAAATCTGGAGAGCCTGTTGGAGCGCGAAGGAGTCGCGCACCGCCGGGAAGCCGCGCATATAGACCGCCGCCAGGTGCGGGACCGCGGCGATGCCCAGGAGCGAGGCCAGCGTGTTCGCGACGAGCGCGACTCCCAGCACGCGCGCGGGGTCGGCGCGCCGCAAGCGGGCGAAGATCGCGCTTCCGACGGACATTCCTCCGAGGAAGAGGAGAAGCATCAACCCGAAGGCGTAGACCGAGCTTCCGAAGACGAGGCTGACCAGGCGAGCCCAGGCCACCTCGTCCACCATGCAAGCGAACCCCGAGAGACACGTCGCCCAGAGGACCAGGCGCGCGTCGACGCGGTGCGCTTCTCCAGCCCCGACCACCTCCGGCTCCGACCTGAGACCTGAGACCTGAAACCTGAGACTCTCTCTTTTCCAGGCCATCGCCAGCGCGACCCACCCCGCGAAGAGGTTCACCCCCACGGCGACGAGCTCGCCTTCGCGGACGCCCGTCCGCGGCAGCAGGATGTAGGTGGCCGCGGCCGTCCCCGCGAACGCGCCCAGCGTGTTGGCCGCGTAGAGCGCGCCGACGCGGCCGCCGATCTCCTCCGGCCTCCCCACGAGCCATCGGGCGAGCATCGGAAGCGTCCCGCCCATCAGCGCGCAGGGCAGGGCGAGGACGGCGCCGACGAGCACGAACTGGACGACGAAGAAGACCGTCGGTGCGTTCCCGAGCGCCGGGGCGGCAGCGAGGTAGAGAGCCTCCACGGCCTTCAACAGCAGGGGAATCGAGAGCCCGAGAACTGCAATCGCAATCTCGAGCAGCCCGTATGTTCGCAGCGCCCGGTCCCGGTTCCGGTCCGCCCAGGCTCCCAGGATCACGCTGCCGACGGCGAGCCCGCCCATGAACGCGGCCAGCACGGTCGAGACCGCCAGCGTCGTCGATCCGAAGATGTGCGTCAGCCGCCGCGTCCAGAGGACCTCGTAGATCAGCCCGCTCGCCCCCGAGAGCGTGAAGACGGCGAGCAGGAGCGCTCTGCGCAGAGCCCCGGCCGAACGCTCGCGCGGCATCGCCTCAAGGATAGACGGTTTCCGCCAAACTCCGCCCTCGCATGATGCCGAACACGCGGCCCGAGCCGTGGCGGGTCAAGGTCGTCGAGCCCATCCGCCGCATCGACCGGAGCGAGCGGGAGGAGAGGCTGCGCCGGGCCGGCTACAACATGTTCGGGATCGCATCCGAGGACAGCTACATCGATCGAACCCTTCCGATTCCGCGTGATCAAATAGTCCCCAGCCGCTCGGCGATCAGCCGGTCGGCGCGCACGAGGTCGACCTCATCGAGGCTCGCCGCCCTGCTCGTCAACTCGTCGAGGATTTCCTCCTGGATCGCTCCCCGCCGCTTGGCCTCGGCGTAGGGAATCGTGTGGAACATCACCATCGAATAGCGGGGGATGAACCGGCCGGGGTGCCTCTCCTCGAGGCGGAAGGAAAGATCCTTCTTCAACTGAAACTTCGGCTCCCGGACGGTCGACCGCATCTCGACGTAGTTTTCCAGAGCCATGTCGGCGATCGCGTCGGTATTGGGCCGGCGACGCACTTCGAACTCCGCGAAGACCTCGTTCCACGGGCGATCCGGATCAACCAGGCATTGATCGAACGCGCTGCAATCTTCGAACGCCGCGTTCATGCCCTGCCCGTGAAAGGGAACGATCGCGTGCGCCGCATCGCCCAGGACGAGCGCCTGATCCTCGAACGACCAGGGCGCGCAGCGGATCGTCTCCAGATGGCCGGTGGGATTTCCGAAGAAGTCCTCGACGAGGCGGGGCATGAGCGGAATCGCGTCGGCGAATCGGCGTTCGAAGAGCGCGTCCACGGCCTCGGGAGTCGTTACGGCCTGGAAGCTCTCCTTTCCCTCATTCGGCAGAAACAGCGTCGCGGTCAAACTGCCGTCGGCGTTGGGGAGCGCGATCAGCATGTATTCGCCTCTCGGCCAGATGTGCAAGGCGTTCTTCTCCATCCGAAATTGGCCGCCGGAAGCCGCGGGGATCGTCAGCTCCTTGTACCCGTGGCCGAGCGGCTCCTCGTCGAGCCGTCCGCCCGTCCGCTCCAGGATCGCGGCGCGAACCGCCGAGGCGCTTCCATCCGTCCCGATGAGGACGTCGTAGGGCGTCGTTCGCGCATCGGGATTCTCCCCGGCGAGGAAGCGCACCTTGCGGTCCGCGAAATCGACGCCGCAGACCGTCTCTCCGAAGCGGATCGAGACCCTGCCGGTCGATTCGGCGGCATCCAACAGGAGCGTGTTCAGGCCCCCGCGCGAAACCGAGTAGATGACCTCGTGCGGCTTGTTGCCGTAGGGAATCAGCCGGAGCCGTCCTTCCTCGTCGTGAAGCATCCTTCCCGCCATCGGAATGAGCTCGGGCCGGAGGCTCTCCATGACGCCGACCTCTTCGAGCGCCGCGCTGCCCCGATTGGCGAGCGCCAGGTTGATGGAGCGCCCGGTTGACGTGAGCGCCGCCGTCGACGCCCTTCTGGGATCGAGGCGGCGCTCGAAGAGCGTCACGCGGTACCCGCGCCTCGCCAGAAAGATCGCCAGGAGTGAGCCGGCGAGACCGGCGCCGACGAGCGTGATCTCGGAGGTGTCGCGGGGCGTTCTCACAGCGCGTTCCTGAGAATCTCGACGAAGCGGTGGACCTCCTCGTACCGGTTGTAGAGGGGGACGGGTGCAACCCGAATCACGTCCGGCTCGCGCCAGTCGCAGGTGACGCCGGATGCTTCGAGCATTTCGAGGACGGTTCTTCCCGAGCTGCTTGAATGCGCCTTCACGCGAAACGAGAGCTGGCATCCCCTCCGACGCGGATCTGTTGGGGTGAGGATCTCGACCGAATCGCCGATCTCCCGCTGCAGCAGCCATTCGAGGTAGCCCGTGAGGCGGAGCGATTTCTCCCGCAGTGGCTCCATTCCCCCCGCTTCCATGAAGACGTCGAGCGAAGCGCGAATCGCCGCGAGCGAGAGGATCGGAGGGTTCGAGAGCTGCCATCCCTCCGCGCCGGGGATCGGCCGAAACCCGGGCTCCATTCGGAAGCGCGATTTCTTGTCGTGGCCCCACCAGCCGGCCAGACGCGGCAGATCCCGCGACATGCCGTAGCCGTGCCGCTCGTGGACGAAGCAGGCGCCCACCGAGCCCGGGCCCGAGTTCAGGTACTTGTACGTGCACCAGACGGCGAAGTCCACGTTCCAGTCGTGGAGGCGCAGGACTAGATTTCCCGCCGCGTGAGCCAGGTCGAAGCCGACGACGCACCCCTTCGCGTGCGCCAGCCGCGTGATCGCCTCGATGTCGAAGGCCTGGCCCGTGTAGTACTGGACTCCCGGAAGCAGGACCAGGGCGATCGACTCAGCGTCGCGTTCGAGGACACGGGCGATCTCCGCGGCATCGATCGAGTGCTGTTTCTCGCCGGGCCGCAGCCGCACGAGCGCCTCTTCCGGGTCGAAGCCGTGGACGATCGCCTGGGACTCGAGCGCGTAGTCGTCCGAGGGGAACGCATGCTCCTCGAGGAGGATCCGATGGCGCTCGCGGGTGGGCCGGTAGAAGCTCGCCATCATCAGGTGGAGGTTGACAGTGAGCGAGTTCATCGTCACGACTTCGCTCGGGGAGCCGCCCACCAGGCGGGCCATCGGCTCTGCGAGGAGCTCGTGGTAGGGCATCCAGGGGTTCTCCCCCGAGAAGTGCGCCTTGACGGCGAGCCGCTTCCACTTCTCCAGCTCCTCGACGACGTACCTCGGGGTTCTCTTCGGCATGAGCCCCAGCGAATTGCCGGCGAAATAGATTTCTTCCTCGCCGTTCGCGCTTTTAGGAATGTGGAATTCGTCTCGGAACCGCCCGAGCGGGTCGCCTCGATCCAGGGCGACGGCGAAGTCTCGTCCGGGCTGGAACGGCTGGTTCACCGGCTATCCACCGAAGCGTGCGGCGGGAAGGTCGAGCCACTCGAGCGCGGTGCCGTGCAGCAGCCGCGCACGGGTCTTCTCCGGGAATCCGCACGACTCGATCAGCTCTCCCGGGCGAGCCTCGCCGAGCGGGAAGGGATAGTCGCTGCCGAGGGCGATCCGATCGGGGCCCATCAAGTCCACGAGGTAGCGCAGCATCAGCGGATCGTGCACGAGCGAGTCGACGTAGATCCGCCTCAAATAGTCCCGCGGGGAAACGTCGTTGGAAACGGCGCACAGATCGGGCCGCGCTTCGAAGCCGCGGACGATTCGCCCGATCGTCGCCGGAAAGGCGCCGCCGCCGTGTGCGAATGCGATCCGCAGGGACGGCAGCCTCTCGAGCACGCCGCCGAAGATGAGCGAGCAGATCGCGAGCGAAACTTCCGCGGGCATCCCGACGAGCCAGGGGAGCCAGTAACGCGTCATCCGATCTTTGCCGGCCATCTCCCACGGGTGGAGGAAAACGGCGGCGTTAAGCGTCGCCGCCGCCTCGAACACCGGGAAGAGCTCCGGGCTGTCGAGATTCGCTCCGTTGACGTTCGAGCCGATCTCGACACCAGAGAGCCCGAGATCCCGCACGCAGCGCTCGAGCTCCCGAATCGCAAGGTCGGGGTTCTGCATCGGGATCGTTCCGAGACCGGCGAAACGCGAAGGGTGCGCGGCCACGACCCCGGCGATGTGGTCGTTCAGGCGCCTCGCGAGCTCGCGCGCAAGATCCGGCTGTGCCCAGTAGCTGAACATGACCGGCACCGTCGAGAGGACCTGGACGCCGACTCCCGCCGCCTCGCATTCGGCCAGCCGAGCCTCGACATTCCAGCTATTGCTTTCGATCTCGCGGAACAAAGAACCATTGACGATCATTCGCGCGCGGCCGGGCGCGTAATGCTCGATCTGAACGAACCTTTCGCCTCCCGGCATCTTCCGGAAGTCGGGCAGCCTCTCGGGAAGGATGTGAGTGTGGACGTCGATCTTCAGCAAGTCAGGCGCCGGGCGCAGGCGGCGCGGGCATCAACGTGCCGCACTTCTTGCAGGTGCGCTTCTTCTCGTCGCCGAAGAACCGGTCGAAGATGGGCGGAAAATCCTTTTCGACGTCATGGAGAGTGAAGAACTCTTCGTACAGCAGAGACGTACAGTTGTCGCAGTACCACTGAAGCCCGTCCTTCTCGTGCGGGAGCCGCTTGCGTTCGATGACGAGACCCACAGAATTCGGCATCCGCTGGGGCGAATGGGGGATGCGCGGCGGATGCAGATAAATCTCGCCGGCACGAATCGGGATCTCCACGACCTTCCCTCCCTGGATCGTCTTCAGGACCATCTCGCCTTCGAGCTGATAGAAGAACTCGGGTCCCTCGTCGACGTGGTAGTCCTTGCGGTTGTTCGGTCCGCCGACGACCATGACGATGAAGTCGTCTTCCTCGAAGACCTTCTTGTTGCACACCGGCGGTTTCAGGAAGCTCCGGTGCTCGTCGATCCACCGCTCGAAATTCAGCGCCTTCGAAGCCATGACGTTCCTCGCGAGTAGTATATGCGGCGTGAATCCCGACCCGAGGAACCCGGCTCCATTCACCGTTTCCTCCCGCGCGCCGCGGCCCCTCGGTCCCTATCCGCACGCTCGCCGGCTCGGGAATCTGCTCTTCCTTTCCGGGATCGGCCCGCGGCATCGGGAGACCGAGCAGATTCCCGAAGGCATCGAGGCTCAGACGCGCGCGTGCATCGATAACGTCAAGGCGATTCTCGAGGACGCCGGGAGCTCGCTCGAGAAGGTGGTCGACGTGACGGTCTTTCTGACGAACATCGACCGCGACTTCGCCGCGTTCAATCGGGTTTACGGAGAGTACTTCGAGACGCTCCAAAGCCGGCCGACGCGGACGACCGTGGGCGTCGTCGCGCTCCCGGTTCCGATCTCGGTCGAGCTGAAGGTCATCGCGGAGAGTTGAATCGGAATCCCATCCGGTTCCTCACCTCGGGAGGAAGCCTCGGAAGCGCCGACCGGGGAATGAAGAAGCTCGAAAGAGCCGAGAGGTCCGCGAAGACCTTGTGACGCTCGGCCGCCCGGTCGAGATACTCATGACCTGACGTGCCGCCGGTGCCGATCCGGCTGCCGATCATCCGCATCGCCATCTGGGCGTGGCGCTGGCGCCAGGTCGTGAAATTCCGTTCGATATCCGTCAGGAGCGCCAGCAACCGGAAGGGCAGGTGCAGGATCGGTTCATCCCGATACAGATTGATGAGGAGCGCCGCCTGGAGCGCGCGCCGGGAAAAGTGACGTCCCGCCGCCACCACGGGTTCGCTGGCCCCCAGTTCGAAAACGTCCGCGAACCGGCGTGCCGTCGCGTCCACTCCGGCCAGCTGTGTGGCCTTCTCGTCTTCCGTCAGGGTTGGGTTGCTCCGGATCGAGGCGCGGTCGGCGGCGAGCATGGCGTCGACCGCCCGTCGATACTCCCGCCAGAAGTCGAAATCGCCGAAGTTGAGGAAGGGCGTTCGCTCGAGCCAGACCTCGATCAAGTCGAAGAGAGAGGGCTCCTTCTCCGAAGCCTCGACGCGCGCGGCATCTTCTTCGCTGAAGCGCGACGTGTAAGGAGCGTCGTGGAGCTGAAGGCGGTCCCGGCGCCGCATTCCCAGCTTGTTCTCGAGCAGGCGAAATTGAACGCTCTGAATGCCGGAGGCCGGGATCAGGTCGTCCCGGAAGTCGAGGAAGTCGAGAGGGGTCATGGTCTCGAGGACGTCGACCTGTTGGATCAGGACGCGCTGGATCTCGACGATGCGCCCGCATCGCAGGACGGCCTGCCCGAGATCCTCCTCCGGGACCGGAGAGCTTCGAAACGCCGCGAGGACCGCGTCGAGCTCCCACAGGATCTGCTTGAACCACAGCTCGTAGGTCTGATGAACGATGATGAAGAGCATCTCGTCGTGGGCAGGCCGGCCGCGGAGAGCGCTTTGCATCTGCTGGCTGTCGAGCAGCCGATCGATCTGGATGTAGTCCGCGTAGTAGAGAGGACGACGGGGCTTTTCTTTTTCCATGTGAGCGTGCTTCGTACCATGATGGCCGGAGCAATTCAAACCGTCCTGTCTATACGCTGCACCCGCGGGTTAGGCGGCGATCGCTTCGGTCTTTCGAAGATCTCTTGTGGTCACGGGGTGTCGTACGCAACTCCGCGACCCGACGGGCAGCGCCGAACAGTCGCGAGAACTCGAGGTGCGCCCACCAGGTGCGCCCACCACTGGATTCGCAGTTCTCACCTCGAAGGCGCGCAGTCGTCGCGCATCTCGTGACCAGGAAGGCGACCCTGGCGGTTTCGTTACTCGTATCGCAAAGCCACCATGGGATCGACCCGCGTTGCCCGCAATGCCGGAAGATAACTTGCGGCCAATGCCACACCTGCGAGCAGGGCCGGCGCCGCCGCGAACGTCAGCGGATCCAGTGGAGCCGTTCCAAAAAGCAGCGTCGCGATCAGTCGTACCAATCCCACGGCCCCCGCGAGCCCCAAACACGTGCCCGCACCGATCAGCGCCGCGGCCCGGCCGAGCACCAGCCGCAACACCTCGGCTCGCGTCGCTCCCATGCTCACCCGGATCGCGAACTCGCGCGTTCGCTGAATCACCAGGTAGTTCATCACCCCGTAGATGCCTATCGACGCCATGACCAGAGCTAACATCGAGAACGCCGCCAGGATCAGCGTGCGGAAACGTGGCTGCGCCACCGATCCCGATACCCATTGCTCCATGGTCTGGATCCGGTCGACGGGCATGGCCTGGTCGATCGCCGCAACGGTTTCGCGGAGTTCGGCCACGGCAGCACTCGTCTTCAGTGCGGTTCGAATCACGATGGTGGGGCTGCTCTCGGTATTGAATGACTGGTCCATCGGCACGTACATCGCGGGCTTCGTCTCCGCGTCCAGCCCCTCGTGCCGCACGTCGCCCACCACTCCGATCACCGTGCGCCAGGTCTCACCCGGTCCCAACTGCAGACGACTGCCGATCGGGTCTTGCCCTTCCCAATACTCGCGCGCCATCGATTCGTTGATCACGGTGACCCAGGGCGAATCCGCCGTATCCGCCGGCGTAAAGGATCGGCCGCGCAGCACCGGAATCCCGATCGTCTCGAAATAGCCCGCGCTCGCCGGGCGGTACTGCATCATGTTGTACATCCCAACCGGCAGGGGTGGCCGGCCTTCGACGAGGAACGACGAGTCGTTGTCCAAAGCGCTGAGCGGCAGGTACGTCGCCAACCCGGCGGATTGCACGCCCGGCTTCCTACTCAGGGTCTCCAGCAGTTCGCGTTCGAAGGCGGCGATCCTTCGGTTATCGGGATACCGCAATCCGGGTAGCGACAGGCGTGCCGTCAGAATACGGTCCGAACGGAAGCCCGGCGAGACGTGCGTCAACGCCCAAAGACTCTTCGCCATCAGACCGGCGCCGATGAGAAGAATGATGGCGATCGAAATTTGCGTCACGGCCAGTCCGTTCCGCATGCGGCCGTGAGATGCACCAGCGACGCGAAAGCTCTGTTTCAGCGATTCCCCCGCACTGACGCGCTTGGTTCCGACCAAGGGCCCCAATCCGAAGAGAGTCCCGGTCGCCAACGAGATCACCGCGGTGAACGCCAGCATTCGCACGTCTCCGGCCATGCCCGCCGCACGCGACAGGTCGGGAGGCAGATGCGGAGCGAGGGCGGCGGTCACAGCCAGCGCGACGAAAAGGCCCACGGTCCCGCCGATCCCGGCCAACAACAGACTCTCCGTCAGAAGTTGTTGGACGAGCCGCCCGTGGCTTGCACCCAGCGCGACCCGAACCGCCATCTCTGTTTGGCGCGCCGCCGCTCGGCTCAACAGAAGGTTCGCGACATTCGCGCAAGCGATCAGCAGCACCAGTCCGACCGCGCCCAGAAGCATCCGCAGTGGCCCGCGAACGGTCGCCGTGACCCGCTCGGCCAGCGAAATGGCGGCGATGCCCCTGTCGCGGTTGTTCTTCGGATACACCCGCGCCATGCTCGCCGCGATCAGATCGAGTTCGGCCTGGGCCTGCGCCGGTGTCACGCCTGGCGCGAGCCGCGCGATCACCCGTAACATATGTGCGTTGCGCTGTGGTCGCTGGGGATCGAGCGCGAGCGGAACCCAGATGTCGGCCTGGCTGCGCGTCTGGAAATCTGCCGCCGTGCTCCCGAACTGAAAATCCGCCGGCAGCACCCCGACGACCGTGTAGCTGTCGTCGTCCAGCGTGATGGTCTTGCCCGCGATGTCGCGGTCCGCGCCGAATCGATCCCGCCATGCCGTGTGGCTGAGAATGGCGACGCGATTCCCGCCAGGCCGATCCTCTTCCGGACGGAAATTGCGGCCTAGCAAGAATCGGACGCCTAATACAGAAAAGAAACTCGACGAAACGTCCCCTCCAACCAACCGCGACGCCTCGCTCTGTCCGCCCAGAATGAAACTGGACGCGAAGCTGGGCGCCCTCACCGCCGCCATCCCGCTGAAAGACCGGCTCGCGTCCCGCCAATCCACAAAATTCGCCGGCGCCACGTCGTCCAGCGTCCCGTCCCGCTGCCGTTCCCAAAGCGTCACGATGCGACCTGGCTCGGCATAGGGCAATGGCTTGAACAAGACTGCATAGCACACGCTGAAAATCGCCGTATTCGCGCCGATCCCGAGCGCCAGCGTCACCACGGCCGCCGCCGCGAAGCCGCGATTCTTTCGAAGCATCCGGAGCGCATAGATCAGATCGGCGCGGAGCGACTCGATGGCCGGAAACAGTTGCATGTCCCTCCGGTCTTCCTCCAGCAACGTGGTATTGCCGAATTGCCGCCGCGCCGCGCGCACGGCGACGTCCGCCGCCATGCCCTCCCGGCGATAGCGTTCCGTCAGCAATCTGACGTGTTCCTCGATCTCGTCTTGAAACTCGAGGTCGCGCTCTTCATTGCGAACCGTGCCACGCATCCGCGTCCACAGTTTCCGCAGCCGGCCGATCATGACTCTTCGCTCGCCAACCGCAGTACGCGGCCGATCACAGCAGAGATCCGCTCCCAGTCTTCGGTCTCCTTCGCCAGTTGTTTCCGGCCGCTCTTCGTAATCGAGTAGAACTTCGCTTTACGGTTGTTCTCCGAAGTACCCCACTCCGCGACAATCCACCCCTCCTGCTGCAGCCTCAACAGGGACGTGTAAACCGTGCCTTCGTTCAGACGGAGCACTTCTTCGCTCAACTGCTCGAGCCGACGGGCGATTCCGAATCCGTGCAATGGCCCCATCCCCTGGAGTGTTTTCAGGATCATCAGATCGAGCGTGCCCTGCAGCACTTCAGATTTCTTGCGGGCGTCCACCCTTCCTTTGGACATCAGAAAGGAGGTTACCAAGAGTCATTTGGAATGTCCATAGGTGAGCGGTCTTGAGGCGGTTTAGACTTTCCTCCGCCTCAGGCGCCGGAGCCGACAAGATCCCACAACCGATCTGGAAGCAACGCCACGGCCATACGCCGTTCACGCTACTTCGCCGACGAGGATCAGGTTCGGGAGGTCTAGTCATGCGTGCCCAGTGGCTCCGACAAGCGCGAACGATTCCCGGTCCGCCTACCGCGGGATAGGATTCCTGGCGGTGAAGCGCATCCTCAATTTCATCGATGGCCAGTTCCGGCCGCCCTGCTCGGGGCGATACCTTCCGAACGTCGACCCGGCTACGGGGCAGGTCATCGCCGAGATCGCCGAAAGCGGTCCCGACGACGTCGACGCCGCGGTCGCCGCCGCGTCCCGCGCGTTCGAGTCGTGGCGCAGGACACCGGCCGAACAACGATCCAGGCTCTTGATCCGGGTCGCCGAGCTCATCGAGGAGAACTTCGACGAGCTGGCGCGGCTCGAATCGGAAGACGGTGGGAAGCCGATCGCGCTCGCCCGCCGGGTCGACGTGCCCCGAGCCATCTTGAACTTCCGCTTCTTCGCGACGGCGATCCTGCACGCCGAAACGCGCGCCCACGTCACCGACGATCGGGCGCTCAACTACACCATCCGGCAGCCCCTCGGCGTCGCCGGGCTGATCTCGCCCTGGAACCTGCCGCTGTACCTTCTGACCTGGAAGATCGCTCCGGCCATCGCCGCAGGAAATTGTTGTGTGGCCAAGCCTTCGGAGCTGACACCGCTGACCGCCGACCGGCTTGCCGCACTGACCCTGGAAGCGGGCATTCCGCCCGGCGTCGTCAACATCGTGCACGGTCCCGGAGGTAGCGCCGGCCGCGCCCTCACGTCGCATCCCAACGTCCCGCTCATCTCGTTCACCGGCGGAACCCGGACCGGCGCGGACGTGATGGCCCGCGCGGGGCCGCTCTTCAAGAAAGTGTCCCTGGAGCTCGGAGGAAAGAACCCGAACATCGTGTTCGCGGACGCCGATCTCGGGCAGGCCGTCTCCACGTCGATTCAGTCGAGCTTCGCCAACCAGGGGGAGATCTGCCTCTGCGGATCGCGTCTGTTCGTTGAGAAAACGATCTACGAAGAGTTCCTCGACCGCTTTCTGGAGGGAACGAAGAAGCTCCGGATCGGAGATCCGCAGGACGCTTCGACCGACGTGGGCGCGCTCGTGAGCGAGCCCCACCTTCGCAAAGTCGAAGGCTACGTCGAGCTCGCAAGAGAGGAAGGGGGCACCATTCTCGTCGGCGGAAAGCGCCCCGAGAATCTGCCGGAGCGCGTCCAGGACGGTTACTTTCTAGAGCCGACGGTGATCGCCGGCCTCGACTGCCAGAGGCGCGTCATGCAGGAGGAGATCTTCGGGCCTGTCGTCACCGTCACGCCCTTCGATTCTCCCGAGGAGGCGATTGCCTATGCCAACAGCACGCGCTATGGACTTTCGGCGAGCGTCTGGACCCGGGACCTCCAGAAGGCCCATCGGGTCGCCGCGGCGATCGAGAGCGGGACGGTGTGGGTCAACACGTGGCTACTGCGGGATCTTCGCGTTCCCTTCGGCGGAATGAAGGAAAGCGGCCTCGGGCGCGAGGGCGGGTTCGAATCGCTCGATTTCTTCACCGAAGCGAAAAACGTCTGCGTCAAGTTGTGAGAATCGAGCTCTCGTAGAAGTGCTCCGGTGCCAGGTCCTGGTTCCCTGTACCTGGAAGGCGGCATCGGCGCCGTCGAGATCGGGAGCGTGATGTTCGGAAAGCCCCACCCCGAGCGCCCCGGCCGCGAGATCCTGCCCGCCCTCGACCTCGTGCGGCTGGCGGTGCCGAGGCGCGTCTACACCAACACCCACCTCGAGTATGTGACCGACGTTACGGCGGCTCTGAAGCGCGAGCCGCAGCGGCTGCGCGGCGTTCGCATCGCCCACTAGGCGCCGATGCTGCGGCATTTCACGCCCGTTTCGAGCCGTTGTGACGGCCGGCCGCCCTCGGGCGGGAGACGTACGGGCGCGCTACAATTCGTCGCTGCCGTGATTACGGGATTCAATACCGACGTCAAGCATCGCAACCGCGTCTTCCACATCCAGACCGAAGACAAGGGAGAGGCCCACCCCTACGTGGAGTCCCTGGTGTACGTCGGGGGCGAGATCCTGGCGACCAAGCGGACTTCCTACGCCGAGGTCGTCAAGACGGGCCGCGATGACCACGCGATCCAGGACCTCATGGAGCAGCAGCACCGGACGATGATCGCGGCGATCCAGCGCGGCCGCTTCGACGGGCCCAACGGCTCGATCCAGATCCCGGAGGGCATGTCGCCGACCGCGCCGGCGCCGGAGGTGAAAGCCGAGAAGCCGGTGACCGGGAAGATCAGCAAGGCGGAGAAGGCCGCCGCGATGGCGGCGCCTCCGCCCCGGGCCACCCCCGCCGCGGGTGTCGCGGACCGCAGCCTCGACCAGATGGTGCTCGACTACCTGGTTTCCGATGAGATGCCGGACGAGATCGAACTGTCGCTTCTGCCGGCCCCCGACTTCGTCGCCGGACGCTCGGTGCAAACGAAGCTCAAGGCCGCCTCGGGCTCGCCGGCGAGGCCCGTGCCGGGCGCGCTCGTGCAGGTGCGAATCCTCTCCACCTCGGCCCGCGCCGCCACGGTTTTCCAGGGCCGCACGGCCACGGACGGCTCCTGCGCGATGTCCTTCATGATCCCTGGGGGCGGCAACGGCATGGCCGCGGCCGTCATCCGGGTCACCGCGCCCGATGCGAGCGCCGAGATCCAGTATCCGATCAAGCGAAAATGAACGCGGAGCTGAGGATCACCGTCAACGGCGAGGAGCTGCGGGTCCCCGCGGGTGCCACGGTCGCGGACTTGCTCGTGCGGCTCGAGGTCGCGACCCCGCGCGTGGCCATCGAGCGCAACCGCGACATCGTCCCGAAGGCGGCGTACGGCGGGACCGCGCTCGCCGAAGGCGACGTCTTCGAGGTCGTAGAGCTCGTCGGGGGAGGGTAGACCGTCGCTCGCGCGCGCTCCGATCTGCCTTCGGCACCGCCTTGCGGCTCGCCCGGATGCGGGCTCGACCGCAAGGCTGATCCGTCGCTTCCGCTCGCTCCCGCGGCGCGAGGCTCCTCCGCTGC
>JBASRI010000528.1:0-1740 GCA_049273755.1 Thermoanaerobaculia bacterium | reverse complement strand
ATCTTGCGGTCCTTCATCGCGCGCAGGACCTCGCCCGTCACCCAGTTCGCGGCGAGCCTGGGCGGCACCGCCGCCGCGACGGCCTCGAAGTAGTCGGCCAGCTCGCGCGCCGAGACGAGCGTCTCGGCGTCGGAGAGCGGGAGACCGTACGCCTCGACGAAGCGAGCCCGGCGCGCGCGGGGCAGCTCGGGCAGGCCGGCCGCCGCCTCCGCGAGCCAGGCCTCATCCAGAACGAGCAATCCCAGGTCGGGCTCCGGAAAGTAACGGTAGTCGTGGGCCTCTTCCTTGCTCCGCATGGGGACGGTGCGGCCCGCCTTCTCGTCCCAGAGGCGCGTCTCCTGGACGATCGCTTCGCCGCGCGCCAGGGCCTCGGCCTGCCGGTCGATCTCGTGCTCGATCGCCTTGGCGACGAACCGGATCGAGTTGACGTTCTTGATCTCGACCCGCGTCCCCAGGGGTGCCGTCCCGGACTTGCGCACCGACACGTTCGCGTCGCAGCGCAGGTTGCCCTTCTCCATGTCCCCGTCCGAGACCCCCGTGTAGCGCAAGAGGCGGCGCAGCTCCGTCAGGTACGACGCGGCCTCTTCGGAGCCGCGCAGATCGGGCTCCGAGACGATCTCGACGAGCGGCACGCCCGCCCTGTTCCAGTCCACGAGCGAGACGTCGGTCGGCACGTCGGCGTAGGGTGTGTCGTGAAGCAGTTTGCCGGCGTCCTCCTCGAGGTGGATGCGCACGAGGCGGACGCGCTTCTCCCCCGCCGGAGTGTCGATCGCGACGGTTCCCCCGGTCGAGAACGGCCGGTCGTACTGCGTGATCTGATAGCCCTTCGGCAGGTCCGGATAGAAATAGTTCTTGCGCGCGAACTGCGAGGTCGTGTGGATTTCGGCGCCGGCCGCCCCGGCCAGGCGCAGCGCCAGCGTCACGGCGTACCGATTCAGGACCGGGAGCGTGCCCGGAAACCCGAGGCACACGGGGCAGGTCGCCGAGTTCGCGGGCGCGCCGACGGTTACGGGACAGGAGCAGAAGATCTTCGAGCGGGTCTGGAGCTGGGCGTGGACCTCGAGCCCGATGACCGGAAAAACCTCGATTTTGCGGGGCGTTTCCACGGCCGACACCGGGAAATCTTAGCACGCGGGCCGGCGCCATCCCGGGCGCACACTTGTCACCCCGAGCGCCCGTTTGTCATCCTGAGGAGCCTGCATTTGTCATCCCGAGCGCAGCGAGGTAGCCGACCACCGACCCGGCCACCGAAGGCAGACCCTCAGCGGTAGGGAACGCCGACCGGAGGTCGGCGGTAACGCAGGCCCTCAGCAGTAGGCAACGTCGGGCCTCGCCCGGCGTTCATCGCTTTCGAGTCACCGTGCGGCTCAGAAAGGGATCCCTCGTCGCTGCGCTCCTCGGGATGACAGAAGATGCCGTCCTCCTCGTGATGACAGAGAATGCGCCTCGTGCATTGGATCGAGGAGAAGAATGGCGGCGTGGCATGGTTCCGGCCCGAGGGCGCGCCGCGAGATCTCGTCGTCGCCTTCTCCGACCGCGGCCACGCCCCGGAGGGAGAGCCTTCCCCGACTGGGTATCTCGCGCGGCGTTTCGCGTCCGCGCTCGGGAGGCCCGAGCTTCCGATTCTGCGCGCCACGCAGGTCCACGGCAACGCGGTCGTCACGCTGCGCGAGTCGCTCGCACCCGGCGCGACCCGCGACGCCGGCGAGTGCGACGCCCTGGCGACAGACTGCGTCGGCG
>JBASRI010000522.1:0-1853 GCA_049273755.1 Thermoanaerobaculia bacterium | reverse complement strand
GGTTCTCCGCGAGGAGAGAGGCGGGCACCGGGATCGTGATGAACGGCGGTCGTCGCTCGGGATCCCGCCGGCTGTCGTAGATCGGCGCCCCGGAGGGATCCAGGATTGCGATGTGCGCACTCGATGGTAGCACGGCTGGAGCAATTCGAACGTGCAGCGTCGCCCGTCCGCGCTCCGGTAGGCTGCCGCGCGGAATCGTCAGGGCGATCCGGACTCCGGCGGACTCGATCTGACCCCACTCCCAGTCGAGGACGTGGCGTTGCCAGCCGGCGGCGAGGACTAGAAGACAGAACGTTGCACCGGCGGCGATGCGCCGGGATGCCGGAGCTCGCGCAAGCTCCGGCGCCGCCACGACGGCGTAGAGGAAGAACGCCGGGAGAAACGGCAACGCATACCGCGGCAGGGCTCCGAAGACGAAGCTCTGCACGACTAGGAGAAGAAGGAGGGTAAGCCCCAGCACTTTGGCGAGCCTGGCTTTCGTTCGAGAGGGAACGGCGGCGAGCACCGCAATCGAGGCAAAGATCGCGAAGGGCGAGAGGATCCGCGAGAGCGTCGTCAGAGGCCGGTAGAGATTGGACCAGCGCGCGTCGTAGAACTCCGTTCCGAGCGGTCCATGGAAGGCGCGCCAGACGATCGCCCGGCGAGTGTCGACCGCCTCGCCGCCGGCGACTTCTCCCCCGACCCAGCCGTAGTCGGAGCCGGCGACCGTGAGGGCGAAGCGAAGACCGCGGAGTGAATCTTCCGGAGGCGACGTGGCGACCAAGACCGGAAGCACCAGCACGACGAACCCGGCGCCAAGGAACAAGATCGCACGCCATCGGCGCTCGAGCGCATCGGCAAGCGCCGCGAGGGCCAGGGCGGCAGTCCCGACATTGGGGCGAACCAGGAAGAGCATGCCGGCGACGAGACCGAACAAGACGCTCGACCGCGGCCGCCTGGGTGGATCGAGCAGCAGCGCGGCCATCGGAACGAACAACGCGGCGGCGAGCGCTTCGGACATGACGAGGCTCCCGCTATCGCGCAAGCGGAGGAAGAGAAGGAGCGCGGCGTAGACCGCGATACCTCGAGCCGCTCCTAGGTGGTGCGTCACCAGAAGCCCCGCGCCCGCAATCGAGGCCCATAGGAGGATCGACTGCACGATGGCGATCCGCAGCGGCGCCCCGTCCGGGGTTCCGAGAGCGTCGACCGCGCGCAAGAAGAGGAGATACCCGGGCTTGGCGGGGTGATTGGGCGCGAACGCAGGCGAAAGGATGCCGACCCCCTCGCGCGCCCACGCGAGATCGATCCTGCTGTCGGACGAAAGAACGACCGGCGCCGAGAGCGCCAGCCACAGGTAGAGCGCGAGCCCGACCGCGCCGAGGATCCAGATGAAGAAACGAGGCCCGTCTAGAGTCGGTCGAGCAGCGTCTCGGGGAGGCCGCCGAAGGCACCCGAGGACATCAGCAAGAGGACGTCGCCCGGCCGGATTTCGCGTCGAAGGATTTCCGGGATCTCGTCGATCGTCTTCGGAGCGAAAGCGGGCTTCCCGCTCGACGAGAATTTCCGTACCAGAGCCTCACGATCGATACGGTTCTCGGGTCCGAGGCGTTGGGCGTGGAAGACGGGCGCCAGCACGAGCGCATCGGCCGGCGCGAACGAATCCCCGTAGTCCTCTTCGAACATCTTGCGGCCCGCGGTGTTGGAGCGGGGCTCGAAGAGCGCCCAGAGGCGCCGCCCGGGAAAGCGCGCGCGGGCGGCCTGGAGGGTCCCCGCGACCGCGGTCGGATGGTGCGCGAAATCATCGACGACGAGAACGCCGTTTCGCTCGCCCTTGACCTCGAGGCGGCGCTTGACTCCGGCAAAGCGCGGAAGGG
>JBASRI010000517.1:0-1975 GCA_049273755.1 Thermoanaerobaculia bacterium | reverse complement strand
AGGCCGGCCTCGCCCGCCTCGGATGGATCACCGGCATCCTCTGGGCGAGCGAATCCTACTCGGCCGCCGGGATCCGGGAGGAGATCCTCACGTGCATCTTCCGGACGTCCTACATCCAGGGCAAGGGCCCGGCGCGGACGCTGCGCGAGCTACTGATCCAGGAGGGCAGCGCCATGCGGAAGGCCGGCGCCCGAAATCCGTTTCTGGACCCGGGCCGGCTCCTGGCCACGCGCCAGATCCTGCGTCCGCTCCTCGACCATGACGACATTCCGACCCTGATGGCGGCCCTCTTCGGCGACGTGGCCGCGCACGAGCTCGGTTACCCCCCGCTGGGCCTTCCAACGCGCGCCGGCCTCGCGCTTGCGTTGCACGGCCGTCTCGAGCCGAGAGACTCGCGCTCGCGGGGCGGCCCGGGCCACCGCGCCACGCCGTAGGGGCGGGCGGCGAACTCATCGTAGGGGCGGCCCTTGAGGTCGCCCAGGCGGGGGCTAGCCCCGCCCCTACGACCACGTACGAACCGACCCGGTTATGAGCTCACTCTCCCCGCAGCGCCTTCATCGGGTCGAAGCGCGTGGCCCGGTCGGCGGGCGCCAAGCTCGCGGCGGGTGCGACCGCGCTCAGCAGGAGACCGGCCGCTTCGACGCCTCGAGCACGCCGGCCATCGCCTCCCGCAGGCGATCCCAGCGCGAGCGTTCCTGTGTCAGCTTGCGGCGGCCCGCGCCGGTCAACCGGTAGACCTTGACCCGCTGCTTGTTCTCCGAGACCTTCCAGTCCGAGGCCACCGAGCCCTCGCGCTCGAGCCGGTGGAGGGCCGGATAGAGCGAACCGGTGTCGACCTGGAGGGCCTCGCGCGAGCTCGCGCGGATGGCGTTGGCGATCCCGTATCCGTGCTGCGGTCCCCACGTCAGCGTCTGAAGAACCAGCAGGTCGAGGGTGCCCTGGAGAAGGTCGATCGGATCTTTGTACGGCTCACGCTCAGGCATGTAGACATGCTACATGCCTGGGGTGTTGAGTGTCTACACCCTTACGCCGAGCGGGTCGTGAGGGACAGGGGGAGAGGCCTGCGCCGAGCGCGCGCGCCGCAGGAGCAGCAGGACCTCGGCGTCGCTCGTCTGGTCGAACTCCACGTACCAGTGGCTGACCGCGCCGAAAGGCGTCGGCGTCAGCGGGCAGAAGACGGCGTCGGCGACCGAGCGGAGGTTCTCGCACGCGTCCGGCGGAGCCACGGGCACGGCGACGACGATCCGCGCCGGCCGGCCCTGCTTCAGCGCGAGCGCCGCGGCCTGCATCGTGGCTCCGGTGGCCAGACCGTCGTCGACGAGGATGACGGTCTTGCCTCGCACGTCCAGCGGCGGCCGGTCGCTGCGATAGGCGCGCTCTTGGCGCTCGAGCTCGGCCTTCTCGCGCTGGATGATCCTGCCCATGTCCTTCTCCGCGACCGAGTACATCTCGAGCAAGGGGAGATTCAAGACTCGAAGTCCGCCGCTCGCGAGCGCCCCGGCGGCGACCTCTTCGTGACCGGGCAGGCCGAGCTTGCGCACGAGAAAGACGTCGAGGGCCGCGTTCAGCGCGCTTGCGACCTCGGCGGCGACGGGCACGCCGCCTCGCGGCAGCGCGAGGACCAGCACATCCGGCCGGTTCGCGTAGTGCTGAAGTTTCCGGCCCAGGATCTGGCCGGCCTCACGTCGGTTTCGGAGCATCGGCGCCCTCCGGAAGTCCTATCACCGCAAGATTCCTGCCAGGCCGCAGAGGCCTCCGCGCGACCGACCTCCAACCTTTTGGACGCGCGATGGCCAGCATGCGGGCCGCCCCGCGCTCGAACGGCCGCCGGTCGAAGTCGCCCCAGAGCGCGACGATCTCGAGCCCGCAGGCGTCGAAAAGCTTCCGAATCGTCGCGGGGTTCCAGGCGCGCGCCAGGAACGCGGCGTCCATCGTCTGAACCGCGCCGTCGCGCCCGCGGTCGCGATAGCGGTAT
>JBASRI010000504.1:0-2855 GCA_049273755.1 Thermoanaerobaculia bacterium | reverse complement strand
GTGCAGAACGACCGTGGCGCCGGACCCGCTGATCGCCATGTCGCCCGTGAGCGCGGCGGCTGATTTCAGGTACTCCTCCATCCTGGGTTCCTTCACTAGCACGGCCGGTGCCAAATCATTGGGTCCGAGGAAAGCGCGCCGGCCGGGCTGGTCGATCTCGAGCCGCTCCGGAAGCATGCCGCGACCCGCGTATTCCCTGTAGACGGCGGCGGTCGAGACCAAAAAGGGCGGAACGAGAAGCAGCAGCTGCGCCGCGGGGCTGTCCTCAACGGGCGTCACGAGTTCGCCGCGCCCGGTCACTTCCGCCTCGCCGCCGGTCAGGAAGAACGGCACGTCGCTGCCCAGGCGCGCCGCGATCGCGTGGAGCCGGCCGGCGTCCTCGGGCAACCTCCACAACCGCGCAAGCAACTGGAGCGCGACGGCGGCGTCGGCGCTTCCGCCGCCCAGGCCCCCGCCAACCGGCACTCGCTTCTCGAGCGTCAGCCGCGCCGCCGGTGGCACGCCGACGCTCTCCGCCAGCAGGCGCGCCGCCCGCACGACGAGATTGTCGTCGCCGGTCGGGACGGCCGGGTCGTCGCAGACGAGCTCGAGCGACGCGGCGGGCTCGACCGTGAGGCGGTCGGCCAGGTCGATCGAAACAATCCGCGAGCGGATCTCGTGATACCCGTCGGGCCGCAGCCGCCCCACCCGCAGCTCGCGGTTGATCTTGGCGGGCGCGAGCGCCGTCAGCGGCGTCATCGCCCGTACGCGGGGGCCGCGGCCTGGGGCTCGACCGCCACGAGCCTCAACGCCAGGCTCCGAGCGGAACGCTCTTCCCTGACGCCGATGCGCTCCGGCCACGGCGACGCTGCGCCCGAGTATGTCGCGACGAGCTTCCCGGCGTCGCCCTCCACCGAAAGCGTGCGCGTCTGCCGTGCAGCGCGATCCACCACGGCCGCGACGCGCGGCCGTCCCTCCCAGACCAGGAGACAGGCGTCGCCGTCACACCCGGCGACACCCGAAGGCGGGCCCGGCCATGTTCCGGCCAGCACGGAGCGCAGCGCCTCCGGATCCACGACGAGGGCCTTGCGGTCCTCCCCCGTCACGGCCCCCTCGGCGTACTCGGCGACGCGGCTGCCGAACGGTCCGGTCAGAGACGCCCGTCGCACCTGGCCGCCCGTATAGGTGACGGCGAGCGTGCCCGGAATCGCCGCGACAGATCCCTTTCCCATCTTCGCGTCGTAGAGCAGCCGTGAGGACGGGAGCTCCGCCGTGCGCTGCCGAATCGCTTCCCAGGCCTCGAGCGCCGCGCGCGCGTCAGCCTCGCTCGCGGGCGAGAACCGACGGGCGGCGACGCCCGTAGCGCACGCGGCCAGAGCCAGGCAGACGGCGAGGGGCGCGAGCCGGAGGAGGGCGCGGGGGCTCAACGCTGAGAGACGGGCGCGCGGGCGCGGCGCAGCTTCTCGCGAACCCGGTCGGCGTCCTCGGACTTGAGCTCGAGCGCCCTCTCCCACTGGCGCACGGCGCCTTGGAGGTCGCCCTGCTTCATGACCAGGTCGCCGAGGTGCTCGGAGATCGTGGGATCGGAGGGCTCGCGGCGCGCCGCTTCGCGCAGGTTCTTCTCGGCCGAGTCGAGCTTGCCGAGCCGGAAATAGACCCAACCGAGAGAATCGAGATAGGCCGCATTGCGCGGCTCGCGCGCCACGGCTTTCTCGAGCAGCTCGCGGGCGCGGTCGAGCTGGACTCCTTTGTCCGCCCACATGTAGCCCAGGTAGTTCTGCGCGGCCGCGTCGTTCGGGCGCTCGGCGAGCAGCTCGAGGAACACTTTCTCGGCCTCGGCGGGATTGCTCCCCCGCTCCAGGCTCGAAGCCAGCCGGAACATGACCTCCGCGTTCTGCGGGCGGATCGCGAGCGCCGCGCGCGCGATGCGCACGGCTGCGTCGTAGTTCTTGAGTCTTCCGTACGCGTCGGCGGCCGCCGTCATCTTGTCGATGTCGCCGGAGGCCCCGAGGGCCTCGAGCTGTTTCTCGCCCTCCGCCTTCTGCCCCGTCCGCACGGCGAACTCGCCCGCGGCCGCGGCCCACTCGGGCTCGCGTGGGTCGGCGGCGGCGAAGGCGTGCGCGCGAGTGAGGCCGTCCCTGAAGTCCTCGCCGTCCCGGTCGACCGCGAGCAGGACCCGCGCGGCCCGGGACACTACTTTGCCGTTTGCGAGCGCCACCGGGCCGAGGAGGCTTCGCGCCTTGGCCCAGTCCTTTTGGAGATAAGCGATGAACCCGAGCTCCACGGCCGAAGCAGTCCGGGTGTCGGCCTTGCGCGGATCCTCGCCGGCGGCCTTGGCCAGCTCACCGTACATCTTGCGGGCTTCGTCGAACCTCCGCTCACGGACCAGCTCCGAGGCCAGGGCGCGCCGCGTGAGCAGGTCATCCGGGTCGGCCTCGATCAAGGCGCGCAGCACCTTCTCCCCTTCCTCGGCGCGGCCACGCTCGAAGAGGACGGTGGCCAGCAGCCTCTGGCCCGCGCGATTTTCCGGGCGGCTGGCCGTCAGCTGCCGGGCGCGCTCCTCGGCCTCGGCAAAGCGCCCGGCGCGCGCGAGGTCGAGCACGATGCGCTCGGAGACGGCGGAGTTGGTCGGGTCGCGATGCTGAAGGTCGGCCAGAACCGCGAGAGCCTCGTCCAGCTTGTCCTCGTCTTCGTAGAGGTCGATCAGCGCGGCCGCGATGTCCCTGTCGGCGGGGTCGGCGCGCCACAGCTCCCTGTAGATCGCCTCGGCCTGTCTCCACCGGCCGCTCTTCGCCTTGGCCTCGGCGGTCAGGCGCTGGATCGCCGGTTGGCCCGCGAGCTCGGTCAGCTCGTCGAGGACGGCCGCCGCCTCGGCC
>JBASRI010000651.1:0-3929 GCA_049273755.1 Thermoanaerobaculia bacterium | reverse complement strand
GGGGAAGAGCGTGCCGGCGGCGCCGGCGTCGAGGGCGCGGCCGGCGTCGGCCGAGGCCTGGCAGTTGGGCACGCGGACGACGGCCGGGACCTTCGCACCGTCGGCTGCCCGCACCATGCGCTCGACGGACTCGGGATTGAAGTGGCCGTGCTCGGTGTCGAGGACGAGGAAGTCGAAGCCCGTCAGCGCCAGCATTTCGACGGCGGCGTCGGTCGGCGAGGTCAGGAACGCTCCGAGCAGCGGCTCGCAGGAGAGCACGCGCGCGCGGAAGCCGTCCGCCATCAGTTCGCCCGGTTCTTGACGAGGTTGAACTTCAGCATCTCCGTGTACGAGACGCGCGAGTCGAGGTCCTCGCGGGCGATTTTCAGGTGCTGGGTCAGCCCCTCGAGGACGAGCTCCATGCCGATCGAGAGCTCTTCCTTCGAAGCGGGTGAGAAGTGCTCCTCGACCGCCTTTTTCAAACCCGGCACGGACTCGAGGGCGGCGAGGTGCTCCGAGAACGGCGCATCGTCGGAGATCGTGACGCGGTTGCCGGCGGCGAACCAGGCGGCGATCGGCTCGTAGAGGGGGTGGATCTTCTCGGGAGCCGGGGCGATGCGGGAACGGCGCTGCGGCCCGCCTCCCGTCTCCTCGTCGTCGTCGATCTCCTGCCGGCGCCGCTCGGTCGCCCGGCCCGCGTCCGGCGCCGGGAACTTGGCGTCGAAGAGCTTCTTGACGGCCGTGCCGATCAGCTTCTTGGCCACGACCTCGGCACCCTGCTGCTCGCCCTCGTAGACCATCTCGACCTTGCCGGTGATGGCCGGCAGGGTGGCGGGCAGGTCGCAGAGCCGCGGCGAGATCTTCTTCTCGCCATTTCTGAGCCCGCGGCGCTCCAGGTTCGAGGCCAGGATCTCGACGGCCGAGATCGGCATGCGCGCCGAGACGCCCGAGGACTGGTCCACGAACTCCGAGGCGCGCGCCGCGAAGGCGATCTCCTCGACGAGCTCGCGAAAGAGGTCGGGGATGTCGATCTGAAGGCCCCCGTCGCGCTCGAGCCAGGCCTCCTGCGCGGTGATCTTCGCCGCGGTCTTCACGTCGTCGGGGTAGTGCGTGAAGATCTGCGAGGAGATCCGGTCCTTCAGCGGCGTGATGATGTTGCCGCGGTTGGTGTAGTCCTCGGGGTTGGCCGAGAACACGAGCAGGATGTCGAGCGGGATCCGGACCGGGAAGCCGCGGATCTGCAGGTCCCGTTCCTCGAGAATGTTGAGCAACCCGACCTGGATGCGGGGCTGGAGGTCCGGAAGCTCGTTGATCGCGAAGATGCCGCGGTTGGTGCGCGGCACGATGCCGAAGTGGATGACCTCCTCGTCGGCGTAGTTGCGGCGCTCGGTCGCGGCTTTGATCGGATCGATGTCGCCGATGAGATCCGCGATCGTGACGTCGGGCGTGGCCAGCTTCTCGCGGTAGCGTTCCTCGCGGGCGATCCAGGCGATCGGCGCCGCGTCTCCCTTCTCGGCGAGGAGGCGGTGGCCGTACTTCGTGATGGGCCGCAGGGGATCTTCGTTCAAGGGGCTTCCGGCGAGCGCGGGGATCTCCGGATCGAGCAGGTGCACGAGCATGCGCAGCAGGCGCGTCTTCGCCTGTCCGCGCAGGCCCAGCAGCAGCAGGTCGTGCTTGGAGAGGATGGCGTTGTGGAGCGCCGGCAGCACGGTGCGCTCGTAGCCGTGGATTCCCTCGAACGGGTTTTCGCCCTTCGCGAGGGCATGGCGGAGGTTCTCGCGCAGCTCCTCCTTGACACCTCGCGGCGCGTATCCGGACGACTTGAGCTCTCCGAGAGTCTGGGGTTTCCTGGTCACGGGGTGCTTTCTCCGGCTACCTGCCGGCGTTTCGCGATCCTCAACCTGGTTTGAAGGCGGGGACGTTCTCGCCGGCGCGGAAGAGCTCGGCGGACGGCTTGCCCGACAGAGAGGCCGCGCGCCGCGCCAGGCCCTTGAGCGCCTCCCGGTCGAAGCCGACCACGGTCTCGGCGATCGTGCCGTCCGGCGCGACGCGGAAGAGCGTCGGCACGGTGTCCATTCCCAGGGCGTCGGACGCTTTCCACGGCTCGGGGTCGTAGAGCGTCGGGACGCGCGAGCCCAGCCGCTTGTTGAACGCGCGCGTCTTCGAGGCGTCGTCCTGCGAGACGGCGACCACGCGCATCTTTCCGCCGTCGGCAAGCTGCCGGATGCGCTCCAGGTACGGCCACGTCAACTCGCAGACCGGGCAGGTCGTCTTGAAGACGGCGTAGAGCGTCTCACCCTCCGGGACAGCGGAGGCGGCTCCCTTCTCGTCCAGGAGAGGCACGCGTGGGAACCGGGATCCGGGTGCGAGGGCGGCCACGCCACGGATTATAGACTTCGACGGCGACGCGTCGGCGAACCGTCGAGCGAGCGTCGGAGGACGGATGACTCAGAGGCGCAAGCGCAAGATCTCTCGACGCAAGTTTGTCGGGCAGGCGGGCGTCGCGCTCGCAGCCGGCGCCTTTCCGTCTCTGGCGTGCGCGCCCCGCGGGACCAAGGCCGGCGCCGTAAAGAAGACGCTCCGGATCCTCCAGTGGAGCCACTTCGTGCCGCGCTACGACGCGTGGTTCGACGGCGTCTACACGAAGGAGTGGGGCTCCAAGAACGGCACCGAAGTCGTGGTGGACCACATGTCGGCCACCGAGATCAACGCGCGGGGAGCGGCCGAAGCGGCGGCGCGGAAGGGGCACGACCTCTTCCTCTTCATCTCTCCGCCGGCCGCCTACATGGACCAGGTCATCGACCACCGCGAGGTCGTCGACGAGGTCGAGCGGCGGCACGGCAAGATGATCCCGCTCGCCCACAGATCGACGTTCGATCCAAAGAGCGGCAAGTACTTCGCGTTCTCCGACTCGTACGTGCCGGATCCCGGCAACTACCGCATCGACTTGTGGCCGCAGGTCGGCTTCCCGAAGGGCCCCGACACGTGGGAGGACCTCCGCGTGGGGGGCCGGAGGATCAAGGAGAAGTTCGGTAACCCGGTCGGCCTCGGGCTCTCACAGGAGATGGACTCGAACATGGCTCTGCGCGCCGTGCTCTGGTCCTTCGGCGGCGCCGAGCAGGACGAGGCCGGCAACGCGATTCTGAACTCCCGGGAGACGGTCGAGGCTCTGAAGTTCGTGCGCGCGCTCTACCAGGAGGCGATGACGCCGGAGGTCTTCACGTGGGACCCGTCCTCCAACAACCGGATGATGCTGGCCGGGCGTGCGTCTTTCATATGCAACGCCATCTCGGTGCCGCGCACCGCCGAGAAGGAGAATCCCGCGATGGCGGCGAAGATCGGCCTGGTGCCGGCGTTGAGAGGCCCGGTCCGCCGGATCGCGGCCGAGCACGTCATGAACTGCTACGTCATCTGGAAGTTCGCCGAGAACGTCGAGGGCGGCAAGCGGTTCCTGGCAGACCTCGTCGGCAGCTTCGGCTCCGTCTTTCGCGAGAGCGAGTTCTACAATTTCCCGTGCTACCCGACGACGGTGCCGGATCTCGAGCACCAACTCGCCGACGACCCCAAGGCCGACCCGAAGGGCAAGTACGCGGTGCTGGCGAACGTCCTCGACTGGGCGACCAACGTCGGCTATCCGGGGTACGCGACGCCCGGGATCGACGAGGTCTTCAACACGTTCGTCATCCCCACGATGTTCGCCCGCGTCGCGCGGGGCGAGCAGACGCCCGAGGCTGCCGCCGAGGCTGCGCAGCGGGAAGTCGAGAGGATCTTCAAGAAGCGGGCGTAGGCGCCCCCCCTCACCCTGACCCGATACCGCCGTGCTTCGCACGGCGTTCCCTACTGCCGGGGGCTTACCTTCGGTGGTCGGGTCCCCCCGTCGGGGGGAGAGGGGATTGTCTGAGGGGATTGCCCGCGGCACCGGTTCAACCATTCGCGGCGCGAATAGTCTC
>JBASRI010000494.1:0-1663 GCA_049273755.1 Thermoanaerobaculia bacterium | reverse complement strand
CTGCCCGTAGTATGCTCAACGCAATTAATCCGAGAAAGGAGCCCGGTATGAAGAGGACCCTTGCAATCCTGGGGGCGTCGATATTCTGCTTCGTCGGTTTGGGAGCCCATGCGCTCGCGCAGGTGCCGGATAGCGAACGGACTCTCGTCACGGACCCGAACGTGCTCGCGTCCATGGGCTTCCCGCGGGATGCCAAGAACGTGTACATCAAGAACGGCGTGGGCGATCCCTCGAACGTGCCCAACGATTTCGGCCCCAACGCCCATTTCACGGCGATACAGCCGAAGGCCTTCGTCGGACGATACGATCAGCCCGGCGGCAGCAATTCCTGGGAGTACAGCGGCGGAGTCGAAGGGTGCTGCGCCAACATCAGCCGGACGGGGACCGAGACCTTCATGGACGCCCCGATGGACCTGCCGACCGGCGTCAACATCCAGGCGATGCGTTGGTGGGCAAACGACACGAACGCGACAAATCATATGTCCATCTTCGTATTTCAAGTGTGCCATCCCGGTTTCAGCCCCGGCCCGACGGTCTACACCACGATCGCGTCGGCGAGCCCGGCCACGACGGGCGCCGGCGACGAGTCGAACGTGATCCCGGGCTCGGGGGGCGTCACCGTAGACAACCAAAATTGCCACTACACGGCGCGCGTTCGCTTCGACGACGTCACGGGCCTGACGTTCCAGAAGCTCCGCGTGCAGTGGAACCGGCAGGTCTCTCCCGCGCCGGCGGTCGCCACGTTTGGCGACGTTCCGACGAGCCACCCCTTCTTCCAGTTCATCGAGGCGCTCGCGGCCTCCGGGATCACGGCGGGCTGCGGCGGCGGCAACTACTGCCCCAACAACCCTCTGACGCGCGGGCAAATGGCGGTCTACCTCTCGATCGCGCTCGGCCTGAACTGGCCGTAAGCGGGCGACTCACGGCGGCCATTCGCGGGGGATCCGGGATCGGATCCCCCGCTTTCGTTTCGCGAAGGCCTCTCGAGGGCCTATGCGCTTTCGGGTCTGAGACTTAAGAATGCTGGAGGCTCCGTAGTCTCCTCGCGGGCCGCGAGGAGGGCTCCCGGCGGGCGGCGGAGGAGGTTGTACCGGGCCGCTCGGAGCCGAAAGCCGAGAGCTGACAGCGATTTCCGCTTGACAGCGGCCTCGCCCCCGCGTACCATTCGCGGGTTTTTCCTCTGGACTCAGGCGAGTCGGTGGGGTTGTCTCGCCCGGTCCGAAGTAAAGCATTTACGGTCGATCTCGGGTCCTTCCACGGCTCCGGGGGACTCGGGGAGATCAGGAGAGTCGATGCCGACAATCTCTCAACTCGTCCGCAAGGGCCGCGAGCGGCTGGCGGTGAAGACCGCGTCGCCCGCGCTGCAACGCTCGCCGCAAAAGCGCGGCGTGTGCACACGCGTCTACACGACGACGCCGAAGAAACCCAACTCGGCGCTGCGGAAGGTTGCGCGGGTACGCCTGACCAACGGGATCGAGGTCACGACTTACATCCCGGGCGTCGGGCACAACCTGCAGGAGCACTCGATCGTCATGATCCGCGGCGGGCGCGTCAAGGACCTGCCGGGAGTTCGTTATCACGTCATCCGCGGAACGCTCGATGCGGTCGGCGTCGCCAACCGCAAGCAGGGACGTTCCAAGTACGGCGCCAAGCGCCCGAAGGC
>JBASRI010000487.1:0-2185 GCA_049273755.1 Thermoanaerobaculia bacterium | reverse complement strand
CTAGAGGTCCAGGATCTTCGGAGCCGGCTTGGGCGCCGCGGCTGGCGGCACCGGCGCGGCGCGGCGCTCGGAGAGCAGGCGCGCCGTCGCGAGAAGGATCAGAAGAGCCGCCGCGATCTCGACCGAGAAGAAACCCGTCGCGAGGCGGTGATAGCGGTCGAGCAGGAGGCGCGAGGGGTCGCCGGCCGGGAGGCTGTCGATGAGGCCCGGCGCCTCCTGGCGGATCCGGTCGATCGGGGGGATCAGAAGCTGCCGGATCACGATCGCCGCGAAAAATCCGAGGATGGGGAGACGGGTCAGGAGCGAACGCGTCAGCTTCGCCCCGCCGCGGCCCGCAAGAAGCCAGGAGGTCGCGAAGAGAACGAGGAAGCTCGCCTCGCCCAGCAGGCACAGCTTCGAGAGGATCGGGCTCTGGAGCGCCCCCGCCATGTCCCGCGTGGGCAGCACGTGGAAGACCGCCGGGGCGACGACGGCGCCGAAGAAAAGCGGAGGCCCGAGGGCCAGCGACAACGCCAGCAGGTGGATTGCAAGGACCAGGGTTTCGAGCCGGGGATCGAGCTTCAACTATGGCTCCGGCGCGTATTCGGCCCGCACCTGCGGCACCAGCCCGGCGGCGTGGGCCCGGTCGAGGAGGGTCTGGACGGCCCTCCGACCTTCTTCCCCGTAGCCCCGCGTCCAGGAGTTGACGTACATGTCCACGAAACGGTCCGCTTTCTCGCGCGGGAGTCCCCGGGCGTAGCGCATCGCGTGGTCGAGGGCGTCGGAGCGGTGGGCCAGACCGTACTCGATCGAGCGGGACAAGGCGCGGGAGATCCGCCCGATCCGCTCCGGCCCGAGGTCGCGGCGCACGACGTTGCCCCCGAGCGGCAGCGGCAGGCCCGTCTCTTCCTTCCACCAGCGGCCGAGGTCCACGATCTCGGTGAGACCCTCGTCGCGAAACGTCAGCTGCCCCTCGTGAATCAAAAGCCCGGCGGGGACCTCGCGGCGGAGCACCGCCTCCTGGATGCGATCGAACGGCATCGCGCGCGCCGCGGCGCCCGGAGCCCAGAGCTTCAACGCGAGCGCCGCCGTGGTCCATGGTCCCGGCGATGCGACCGGCACTTCGCCCGCCGCGATCGCTTCCCGGGCGATGGGCTCGCGGGCGACCACCACGGGCCCGTACCCGTCGCCGAAGGACGCGCCGTGCGGAAGCAACAGGTAGCGGTCGGCCAGGTGCGCGTACGCGTGGAACGAGACGGCCGTGACGGCGAGCTCGCCCGCCATCGCCCGCCGATTCAGGGACTCGATGTCGGAAAGCTCGTGGACGAACGCGAGGCCCTCGGTCTCGACGCGCCCCTCCGCGAGCGCGTAGAACATGAAGGCGTCGTCGGAATCGGGGCTGTGCGCGACCGTGACGGTCTCGGGTGCGCTCACGGTCGCGATTCTATGTCTCCGCGGAGGCTCCTCGACTTGACTTGCGCCGCGCGCAACGCCACAATGACGGCAAGAGCAATTGCAAGGGAATTTTTCTTGTACCGAAGAGAGAGAAGCCTCTAGAATGAAATCGCCGGCTGGGCGGCAACCCAACCGGCGATTTCGAAGAGCGCATGACCCATCAATCGTTCGGCAGCGACAGACTGAAGGCGATACGCCCTTTCACGGGGGCGGAAAAATTAGCATCTCGCCCGAAGGCTGTCAATCGGCTGTCGGGAGGGAGGTGACGTAATGGCTACGAAGAAGAAGGCCGCCAAGAAAGCAAAGAAGGCGACCAAGAAGAAGAAGTAAGTCAAGCACTTACAGCTTCAACACGGTTTCTCGGGGGCCTGCGGGCCCCCTTTTTTTGTGCCTTGACTTTGTCCTTTTGGGGACACCGCGGGTGCCGGCGGCGGCCGCAGCTATATCTATGTTGATATAGTTTCCCCATGTCCCTCCCCCACGTCCTGCTGGGCCTTCTCCACGACGAGCCGCACACCGGCTACGACCTCGCGCGTGCCCTGCGCGACGAGCTCGACACGATCTGGTCCGCCGGTTTCTCCCAGATCTACCCCACCCTCGCCAGGCTCCGGCGCCGGGGGTGGGTGCTCCTGAAGGTGCTCGGCCCCCGGCACGGACCCCGGCGGCATCTCTACCGGGCGACGGCGGCGGGCCGAAGGGAGCTCCGGCGGTGGCTCTCCGAGCCGCCGGCGCCTCACCGCCGCAACGACGA
>JBASRI010000473.1:0-4005 GCA_049273755.1 Thermoanaerobaculia bacterium | reverse complement strand
GGGCCTGAAAGTCCTGGTCGCCCTCGCTCCCGAGTCGATCCCCCGCCTTCACGACGTGCGCCTCGATCTTCGCGTCCTGCTCGCCACGTTCTCCGTATCGCTCCTGACCGGCATCGCGTTCGGTCTCGCGCCGGCCCTCCAGGCGTCGGCGACACGCCTCCAGGACGCGCTGAAGGAGGGCGGAAGCGCGGGAGCGGGGCGTGAGGGCGGCCGGCTCCGCAAGGTCTTCGTCGCGGCGGAGGTCGCGATCGCGCTCGTGCTCCTGGTGGGTGCAGGCCTGATGACGCGCAGCTTCCTGGCGCTCCAGGCGATCAACCCCGGCTTCGATCCGCGTGGGGTCGTCACCCTGGAGGTCTCCGTCGCCGGCACGCGGCAGGCGGAGCCCGGCAGACGCCCCGTCCTCTACCGCGAGATCCTCGAGCGTTTCCGGGCGATTCCCGGCGTGCGCGCGGCCGGGGCCATCAACCACATCCCGATCGCCGGAGACATCTGGGGCTGGCCCTACTTGATCGAAGGCCGGCCGCGCCCGCGTCCGGGAGAGTCACCAACGGCGACCTATCGCGCCGTCCTGCCGGGGTACTTCGCGGCCATGCGGCTGCCCATCCTCCGGGGGCGTGACATTGCGCTGACCGACGACTTCGAAGCGCCCGGGGTCGTTCTGGTCAACGAGTTCCTGGCCGGGCGCGTCTGGCCCGGCGAGGATCCGATCGGCAAGCGCATCGCGCTCGACGGCCCGGATGAGAACCCTTCCTGGGTCACCGTCATCGGAGTCGTCAAGAACGCGGTGCGATCCGAGTGGAGCGAGGAGCTAGAGGATGAGGTGTTTCTCTCGCTGCTGCAGAGGCGGGGGCTGATGGAGTCGTCCCACCCGCAGGAGGCCTACGTCACGTTCGCCGTGAGGACCGACGGCGATCCGGCCGCGCTCGCGCCGACCCTTCGGGCCGCGGTCTGGGAGATCGATCGGACACTCCCGATCTCCGAGGTGCACACCATGCGCGAGATCGTCTTTCACGCCAACGGGCGCGCGCGGTTTCAGACCTTGCTCCTGGCGGCCTTCGCCGCGGCGGCGTCACTGCTGGCCGCGGTCGGGATCTACGGCGTGATGAGCTATGCCGTCTCGAAGCGGTCGCGCGAGATCGGCGTGCGCATGGCGCTCGGGGCGAACCGCCGGGACGTGGTGCGCCTGGTCGTCGGCCAGGGCATGGCTGTCGCAGTCACCGGCGCGGCGGCCGGCCTCGTGGCGGCGCTGCTGCTGACGCGCCTGATGGCGAGCCTTCTGTACGGCGTTCCGCCCACCGACTCGGTCACCTACGCCGGCGTCGCGCTGACCCTCCTGGCGATCGCCCTGCTCGCGAGCTACCTCCCGGCCCGGCGGGCCGCGCGGATCGACCCGGCGGCGGCCCTGCGCGCCGAGTAGACGGCAGGGTCAGGATGCCCTTTCGAGCTCGCGCGCGCGGTCCGCGACCTCCTCGAGCCGTCCGGTCGTGACGTCGTACAGCAAGCCGTGGACTGGAATCTCCCGCGGCACGAGCGGGTGGTTGCGGATGCGGCGCACGTCGGACCTGACGCTCTGTTCCCGGTCCCGGATCGTCAGCCAGTCGACGTAGTCGGCTTCGGTGGACCCCTCGCCGCCGGGATCCTTCCAGCCGTCGGGACCGAGGCTCGCGGTCTTCAGGCTGCCCGCGAGCAGGCCCCGCATGACCTCATCGGTGAAGGTCTCCATCCCGCAGTCGGTGTGGTGGATGACGAACCACTCGCGCGTGCCGAGCAGTTTGTAGGAGATCACGAGGGAGCGAATCGCGTCGTCGCTGGCGCGCGCGCCCGCGTTACGGATGACGTGGGCGTCGCCCTCGGACAGACCGGCGAACTTGGCGGGGTCCAGCCGCGCGTCCATGCAGGTCAGGATCGCGAAGCGCCGGGAGGGCGGAAGGGCCAGGCCGCCCCGGGCTCCGAAGCCCGCGGCGTACGAGGCGTTGGCGGCAAGGATTTCGTCGAGGATCTTGGTCATCGGGGCACCCTTTCTGGATCGAGGCGTTGAGATTCCAGAACCGGAAAAAACGAAAACCCGCGGGGCCGATCGCCGTCGCGGGTGAAGGAGCGGTTCGCTTGTTGGGGAAACCGGTCTAGACGCGCTCCTCTCCCGCGACGCTGCGACAACAACAGCGCAGACCGCCGTAGACGAGGGCGAAAGCCCGGTTCACGCCCCGAATCTACCGGGCCGGCGCCGCCAGCGTCAAGCGTGTCGAAACGTCCCGGCGGAGCCGGACACGGGCCCGATTCTTGAAGGAAGATGGGCGCCAAAAGGAGGACGGCGATGAAGAGACGCGCGACCGCGCAGTGGCGAGGGGACCTGAAGACCGGAAAGGGATCGCTCTCGACGGAGAGCGGCGTTCTGCGGGAGGCGCCCTATTCGTTCACGACCCGGTTCGAAGGCGAGAAGGGAACCAACCCCGAGGAGCTCGTCGCGGCGGCGCACGCCGGCTGCTTCACGATGGCGCTCTCGGCCGAGCTGGGCAAGGCCAACCTCGTCCCCGAGAGCCTGCGCACGACGGCGACCGTGTCGCTCGAAAAAGACGGCGCGGGCTGGAGCATCACCGAATCGCACCTCGACCTCATCGGAAAAGTCCCCGGGGTCTCTCCCGACGCCTTCCGGAAAGCCGCGGAGTCGGCCGAGAAGAACTGCCCGGTCTCAAGGCTCCTCACCGCGAAGATCACGCTGGACGCGAAGCTCGAGGGCTAGCAGGTGGCGCGAGGCGCTCAGCGGTTGGCCAGGCGGAGCGCGGCTTCTCCGAGGCCGTGCTCCGCGGCCTTCTTCGAGCGAATGAGTCGGTCCAGGCTGTAGTGGCCTCCGCCCAGGGAGGTCACGAGGAGGAAGACGAAGCAGTAGACGACGGCGAGCTCGCCCTTGTTCTCGATCGGCCAGAAACCGCCGGCGGCGTGCGCCATGAAGTAAGCGACGGCCATCTCGCCCGAGGCCAGAAACGCGGCCACCCGCGTCAGCAGTCCGAACGCGATCAGCAGCCCGCCGGCGAACTCGATCACGCCGGCCAGGATCATGAGCGGTTCGGTGGCCGGCTTGCCGCCGAAGGCGCCGAAGAGCTTCTGCGCTCCGTGACAGGCGAAGAGCAACCCGAGAACGACACGCGTGACGGCATAGACGATCTCGGAGGTGCGGCGGTTCCCTGCTGTCATGCGGCCTCCCCTCTCTTCGCTGAAAAAGCAAGACCCGGGCCATTTCGGACGGATTACGACGGTCCCTGATCTCCCGTCGCCTTCGCTGCGATCTCCCAGAGTCTCGCCGCGTCCGCGTCGTTCCTGCCGGCAAACGACGGCTCGACTTCACGAAACCGCTTGAAATAGCGGCCCGTCACGCCGTCCAGCTCCGGCGCTGCGGCGAGTCGGACGACGGGCGCCGCGCCCTTGGCCGGCGAGGGAAGAAGGGCACCCGGGATCCAGCGCAAGGCGGGCGGAAGGGAACGCCAGATGCCGGTTGCAATGGCTCCGGGGTGAAGGGCGTTGACGGCGATGCGTGGCTCCCGCCGCGACAACTCGCGCGTGAAGAGCACCTGTCCGAGCTTGGAGTTCGCGTACGCCTGAAAGCCTCCGTATCCCTTTTCGAGCTCCAGGTTTCCCCACTCCAGCCGGCCCGTGCGGTGGCCCTCCGAGCTGACGTTCACGACGCGCGGTCTGGTCGCCGCTTTCAACGCCGGCAGCAGCAAGCGCGTCAGGAGGAAGCCGCCCAGCAGGTTCGTCTCCCACGTTCGCTCGTGGCCGTCCGCTGTGACCTCGCGTCTTCCAAGGGCGACTCCGGCGTTGTTGACGAGCACGTCGAGCCGCGGATGCCTCTCCAGGAAACGCCGCGCCGCTTCGCGCACGGAGGCGAAGGAGGAGAGATCGATCGGAAGAAGCTCTGCGCGGCCGCCGCCCCGCTCGATCTCGTCCACGACCGCCTGGCCCCGCACGCGATCGCGCGCGCCGACGACGACGTCGGCGCCCATTCGGGCC
>JBASRI010000469.1:0-5176 GCA_049273755.1 Thermoanaerobaculia bacterium | reverse complement strand
AGGCCTGCCGAACGGCCTCGTCGATCTGGACCCGGTCGCGGGGATTTTCGTCGATGACGAGAATCCGCAACGCTTCGCCCGCGTGACCGGCGCGGTCGGCGTAACCGCGCCCGGCCATAGAGTCTGAGAACATCGGTTAAGTGTGTCTGGCTCAATATTATGCCCGAAAATGCGGCGTGTCCGGCCCGGTTTTTTCGTCCCGAAGGACGCGTGCTATCCTGCGCGCCTCTTCCGCGTGGGGCTGTAGCTCAGTTTGGGAGAGCGCCTGAATGGCATTCAGGAGGTCGCCAGTTCGATCCTGGTCAGCTCCACCATACGTCGCCTTCACTCCGCTTGTCGACCTGCGCCCTTTACGGGCGCACCAGCTCGCGGTCGCCCAACCCCGGTCGCCCGCGAGCCTGATCGCCAAGCTCCGCTCCGGCTCCCGCGGCGCGAGTCGTTTCGCTCGGTGAACTTCGCGAAACTTGGTCGCGCCGCGAACCGGATGTTACGGAGTGGCGGACCTGGAGTGCTCTCGGTTAACAACTGGAGCCCGACGCGAGTTCGTGCTACACTATTCACTACACATTAGGATGTGTAGATATGGAGACCGGATGCCCACCAATCTTGCGATCGACGACAGGCTGATCGAGGAGGCCAAGAGGCTGGGTCACTTCAGGACGAAGAAGGCCGCCGTAACCGCAGCTCTCGACGAGTTCATCAGCCGCCGGAAGCAGCTTCGGATTCTGAAGCTCGAGAGCTCTGTGGACTATCTTCCCGACTATGACCACAAGAGATCCCGCCGGGCCCGGTGAGAGTCCTCGTCGATACCACGATCTGGTCGCTTGCGCTGCGGCGGCGCGCTCAAGGGCGGAACGCCAAAGAGGTCCGTCTGGTCAAGGCCTGGGAGGAGCTCGTGCGCGACGGGAGAATCGTCCTGCTCGGGCTGATACGGCAAGAAATCCTCTCCGGGATTGCGGACCGACGCCAGTTCGAGAAGTTGAGGGATGCCCTGGCGGCATTTCCCGACGAGGTCATCTTCACGGCTGATCATGTTCGAGCCGCGGAGCACTTCAACGCTTGTCGGGCGGCCGGCGTTGCCGGCTCGCCGATTGACTTTTTGATCTGCTCCGCCGCAGAGCGTCTCGCTGCGCCGATCTTCACGACCGACCTCGATTTTCAGCGGTTCGCGCGTCACGTTCCAATCCGTCTCTTCAGTCCGCCCGAGGCGACCTGACGCCGGCGAGTCCGCTTCCACGACCTGCCCGACGGGCCCCGCTCCGGGGGTTGCGCGACCCGATGCATGGCGGGGTCGGCTAACATCGCGCGGTGCGGCGTGTCGATTTGGCAAGCCCTGTGTTCAAGGCGGATTCGTATCCGTTCTATGCGCGCCTGCGAGCCGAGGAGCCGGTTTGCCCGGTCGTTCTGCCGGATAAGCAGGTCGCCTGGCTCGTCACTCGGTACGACGACGTCGCGATGGTCTTGAAGGACGAGCGCTTTGCCAAGGACAGGACGCGAGCTCTGGCGCCCGAACAGATGGAGAAACCGCCGTGGGTTCCCGCTCTCTTCCGACCGCTGGCGCGGAACATGCTCGACGTGGATCCTCCCGATCACACGCGGCTGCGCGCCCTGGTCCAGAAGGCCTTCACGCCGTCGGTCGTCGAGCGGGTGCGCGAGCGCATCGTCCAGCTCACGGAGGATCTTCTCGACCGGGCGATGAAGCGGGGACGGATGGACCTGGTCCGCGACTACGCCTTGCCCCTTCCGACGACGATCATCGCGGAGATGCTGGGCGTTCCGATCGAGGATCGCCACAAATTCCATCGCTGGTCCCGCGCGATCGTCCAGTCCAACCCGTCGGGCTGGCGAATGGTGCGAGCGATTCCGGGCGCCGTGCTGTTCCTGCGCTATATCCGCAAGCTCGTAAAAACGCGTCGGGCCATGCCTCAGGACGACCTCGTGAGCGCCTTGGTTCAAGTCGAAGAGGCGGGCGAGCAGCTGAGTGAGGACGAGCTTTTGGCGATGGTCTTTCTCCTTCTCATTGCGGGGCACGAGACGACAGTGAATCTCATCGGCAACGGGACGCTGGCGCTCCTCGAGCATCCCGAACAGATGGCAAAGCTGCGAAACGATCCGGCGCTCATCAAGTCGGCAGTGGAGGAGCTGTTGCGCCACAGCGGCCCGCTGGAGACGGCCACCGAACGGTTTACGCGCGAAGCCGTGACGGTTGCCAACCTGACGATCCCGCGAGGGGCACTCGTCTATGCCGTCCTCGCCTCGGCCAACAGAGACGAGCGGCAATTCCCAAACCCGGACGCCGTCGACATCACACGTGAGCCGAACCGGCATCTGGCGTTTGGGCTGGGGGTCCACTATTGCCTCGGCGCGCCGCTCGCGCGGCTGGAAGCCCAGATCGCGTTCGACACCTTGCTGCGACGCGTTTCGGCTCTGCGGCTCGCAGTGTCGGCGGACGCTCTGCGCTGGCGACGCGGGTTGGTCCTGCGAGGGCTCGAGTCGCTGCCCGTGGAGCTTTCCGCCCGTTAGGCGGACTACGCCGGCGACGTCGACTGCCGCGGCCGAAGCATCTTCAGCAGCGGCGGTGCGAGGAACGTCGTCAAGAAGACCGTCAGCACGAGCGCGACGAAGACTCGCTCGGGAAGGGCTCCTGAGGCGCGGCCGACGGACGCGAAGATGAGGCCGACCTCGCCGCGCGGCACCATTCCCGCCCCAATGAACGCTCGGTGCACGCCTCCCCAGGCGCCCCAGCCCGCAGCCATCTTACCGATGAAACCGACCACCGAGAGTAGGAGCGCGAGCAGGAGCGCGGCCCCGTTCTCGGCGAGGGCGGGGTTCAAGAGGGCGACGTTCACCTGCGCTCCGACGAACACGAAGAAGAGCGGGGCGAAGATGTCCACGATCGGCTTCAACGCCGTGTCGATCTCGTGGCGCCGGTTGGTTCGGGCGAGCACGAGGCCGGCGGCGAAGCCTCCGACGATCGGCGCCGAGCCCACCCGCGCGGCAATAAAGGCGAGCAACAGCGCCAGCGCGACCGAGGCGGCGACGAGAACCCCTCGCACCGCCGAGCGATCCACAACCCTGACGAGCCGGTGTCCGACGGGGATGCCGAGCAGGAGGGCTACCGCTAGGAATCCGATCGCGAGGCCAGTCGCCTTTGCGACCGCCCAGACCTCGACGACGCCTCGGTCCGCGATCCGGCTCACGGCCGCGAGGACCACCAGCCCGAGGATGTCGTCGATAACCGCCGCTCCGAGGATGATCTGCCCCTCCCGGGTCGCGAGCGCCTTCAGCTCCGTGAGGACGCGCGCGGTGATGCCGATCGAGGTGGCCGTCAACGCCGCGCCGACGAAGACCGCGGCGAGCGTCGGGTAGCCGAGAAGCTTCGTGACGAGGAGGCCTCCGACAAATGGCAGCGCCATCCCGACGAGCGCCACCACCAGCGCCGGACCTCCGACTCGGCCGAGCTCTTCCAGATTGGTCCCGAGCCCAACCTCGAAGAGAAGCAGCATGACGCCGATCTCGGCAAGCACGAACATTCCGTCCGAGAGCGGCACGAGTCCGAGAACCGAAGGTCCCAGCGCCACGCCGGCCAGGAGCTCTCCCAGAACGGCCGGTTGCCCGAACCGCGCCACCAACTCTCCGAACAGCTTGGCGCCGATCAGCGCCGCCGCGAAGGCGAGCAGGAGCTGCGGGTCGAGCTGGTGCTCCATGCTGGAATCGTATCCGCGGTTCCGATCCGGCATCCGGGACGTTATGAGAACATGACCGAGGTGTTGAGGATTTTTCGCCCCAGCCGCGGACGCGAGCCGCAGCCTCCCTACCTCGCCGACGAGAGCCGCTGGTATACCGAGCACACCGCGCTTCTCATCAGCACGCTGAAATGGGCCCTTCTCGGCGCGGTCGCCGGACTCTGTGTGGGCCTGGGCACGAAGGCCTTTCTCTGGTCTTTGGCGGCTTCGGGCGCCCTCGTGTCTCGAATTCGACTGGGTCCGCTGCCCTATTACTTCTTGCTCCCGCTCGCATTGCCGGCTTGCGTGTGGCTGATACGGACGTTTGCTCCCACGGCGAAAGGGCATGGCACGGAAGCCGTCATCGCCGCGGTCCACCAGCGCTCCGGAAAGATCGATTGGAAGGTCGCCCCGATCAAGCTGTTCGCGACTGTGTTGACACTCGCCTTCGGCGGGTCGGTCGGCAAGGAGGGGCCCTGCGCCCAGATCGGAGCGGCGATCTCGAGCTTGTTTGCCGACGTCCTGCGCTTGAACGACGAAGACCGCCGACGACTGGTCATCTGCGGCATCGGCGGCGGTTTCGCGGCCGTCTTCGGCACTCCCATCTCCGGAGCTCTCTTCGGAATCGAAGTCCTCTATCTCGGGAGGATCGAGTACTCGGTCCTCTTCCCATGCCTCGTCTCGGGCATCGTCGCGCATTTGGTCTGCGGGGTGCACGCTCCGGTCCCGGTCTTGCACGAATCTCTTGCGTCGTTCCGCCAAACCGAGGTCGTCTTCCTGGCGATCGGTTTCGGCGCCGCCTTCGGGATCGCGGCGCTGATCCTGATCGAGACGATGCGGGGGCTCGAGAAAGGGTTGAGGCGATTCGAGCGCTATCCGTACCGAGTCGCGGCGGCCGGCGGGATCTTCCTCGCGCTCTTCTATTCGCTCGCAGGCGTGCAGTATGCCGGACTCGGCACCGACACGATCGAGGCCGCACTCTCGGGCGCGGGGCAGATCGCGCTGCTCGCCTTTCTCTGGAAGATCGTCGCCTCCGCCGTGACGCTCGAGACCGGTGGAAGCGGCGGCATCGTGACGGTTCTATTTTTCGTCGGAGCCACGAGCGGGGCTGCCCTCGCGCGCGTCTTCCACCTGCCGGTCGGCGCCTTCGCCGCTTTCGGTTTCGTCGCCGTCGTCGCCGCCGCGGCGAACACGCCAATCGCGGCCGCGGTCATGGGGATGGAACTGTTGCCGCGAGAGCTCGGCGTTTACGCCGCCCTCGCCGCTGGAACTGCTTTTCTCATGGTCGGTCATCGAAGTGTCTACGCGAGTCAGAAAATTGGACTCTCGAAGTCGGCAGGCCTGGATGTCCGAATGGATGTCCCCTTCAGCGAGCTGACCCGCTCCGGCCTCCGCATCCGCCAAGGAAGCCTGACCGAGCGGGTCTTGCGCCGCCCGCGAGGACCTAAGGG
>JBASRI010000465.1:0-4424 GCA_049273755.1 Thermoanaerobaculia bacterium | reverse complement strand
GCAGTAAGACGAGGAAGCCGGCCGCCGCCGCGGCGAGCAGGAGGCCCGCCGCGCGCGGGGACAGGAAGTCCCGGGTCGTCCGCTTCCACGCCGCGAGCACGCCCGCCGCGTCGCCCACCGACTCGCGCAGGGCTTCTACCACTCCGATCTGGTCGGCCGCGTCGAAGCCCAGGATGCGCCGGTCGTAGAAGAACTCGATCTCGCGCCCGAAGGCGGCGATGCGCGAGAGCAGCGAGAAGGCCCGCAGCGCGGGCGGCACGCCCGAGGGAGGCGTGGGGTCGAGGACCTGGAACCCGGTGCCGTCCAGGTCCGCCTCCACCCAGGCATGGAGGTTCTCGGCGCGGACGACGATCGAGTCCGACAGGAAACCCTCCTCGCCGCCGTAGGAACCGGTCACCAGACGCGCCGGGATCCCGCGGGCCGTCAGCATCATCGCCGCGGCCGACGCGAAGTACTCGCAATGCCCGGCCTTCGAGCGCCGCAGGAAGTGCGCGAGCGGGTCTCCCCGGGCCCGCGGGGCGTCGAGCGTGTAGACGAAATCCTTGAGAAAGTGGCTCTCGATGCGGCGGTAGATCGCCGCGGGCTCCGTCAAGTCGCCGGTGAGCTCGAGGGCGTACTTCTGGACCTCCTCCGGCACGTCCGCCGGCGAGATCGCGCCCCGGCCTCTTCCGCGCGGTAGCTCGCGCCGCACGTCGGCCTCGTAACGCACGAGCCCGCGCGACGCGACGAGCATGACGCCGTCGGGGATCTCGCTGGCGCGCCCCTTCTCCACGCGGACGGCAGATACGCCGTACGGCAGAAAGAGAAAGCCCTGGCCGAAGACGTTCAGGTCGGCCGAGAGCGTCCAGCTTCCCACTTTCGGCGCTCCTCCGCCGTCCGCCGGGAACGCCGACGCTTCGCCTCGGCGCGTGCCCCGCCAGGGGTCGCGAAGCCAGCTTCCGTCCTGGTACTCGGTGAAGACGGCTTCGCGAAGGCGCAGACCGTCCGCTCCGGGCAGGGTCGGACGCGCCGAGAGGCGCAACACGACCCGGTCGCTGCGCTTGGCCGCGCCGAAGGACTCCAGGTCCACGCGGTCGGCCGAGAGGGCCTTGGAGAAGGCGTCGTCGACACGGAAGGGCGCTACGACGAAGGGTCCGTGGAGCCGGGGCAACGCGAAGAAAAGCGGCACGGCGCACAGCGCGCCTCCGGCGATCGCCACCAGGGACATGCCCGCCGTCGGCACGGCCGCCAGCACCTTCTCGGGCGGAGCGTGGTCGAAGTCGGCCAGCACGGCGATCCGCGAGAGCGTGCGGAACGCGAGCCACGCCATCGCGGCGAAATAGATGAGCGAAGACACGTGCGTGGAAGACGACGCGGAGGCGAGCGTCAGGAGAAAGAGAATGAGCAGGGCCAGCCGCGCCTCCCCGGGCCGCTTGAGCGAGGCGAGCTTGGCCAGGGCCGTGAAGAGCAACAGGTGCGACACCGAGCGCAGCAACCCCTGGCGCAGCGTGGCCGTCTCGAAGGCGAGCCACGCCATGTAGGCCAGTCCGAGGACGTTCTGCGCCGCGTCCGAGAGCCGGACGGGCCGCCCCGACCGTGCGCGCCACCAGAGCACGGCGACGCCGATCTCGTAGGCGGCGAGGGCCATCCGGTTGGCTCCCTCCGTCCAGAAGAGCGGGAGCGGCGCGAGGATCGCCGCCGGGGCGAGCGCCAGCAGATACGCGCGCCTCAGGCCGGCCGGCATCTCTTGCCGATCCCTCACGAGACGAACCACCGCACGTCCCCCCGCCGCATCTCCGGAAAGCCCGCCGCCGTCCGCGCCGGAACCGGCTCCAGCCGCGCCAGTGCGTCGAGGATCCGCACGCGCTGCGCCCGTCCCGCGCGGGCCGCGACCTTCACTCCCCTAGCGTGGAGGCCGACTTCCCCGCCCCGCGACAACAGGAGCAGCGCCTGCCCCGCGCAGCGCGCCACCGTCTGCTCGAAACGCTCCAGCGCTGCCGCGTCCGGCGGCCAGGCCAGAGCGTTGTCCACCGCCAGGAAGAGCACGCGATCACGCTCGGCCTCGCGCTCGCGCACGATCCAGCGCCGCATGCGCGCCGACTGCTTCCAGTGCAGGTCGCGAGGGTCGTCGCCGGGCGAGAACTCGCGCAGCGTACGGATGTCCGAGCCGCCGCCTCGGACCCTCGGGTGCGGGCGGCCTCCCCGCGCATCCTCGGTTGGAACCTCGGGTACGGCGCTGGCGAGCGGCAGCGGATAGACGACCATCTCGTGCGCCAAAATGGCCTTCTGGTACTTGCGGAAGAGTCCCAGGGGAAACCGGGACAAGAGCCCCGCGTCCGCCACGCGGTGCACACCCCGGCGCGGGAAGATTCCCTCCACCACCAGCTCGCGTTTCTCGCCGGGCTTGAGAGGGTCGATCCACAACGGTCCGGGCAGCGCCTCGTGCAGGAAGAAGAGGGCCTGCGCGGTCCCGGCCGACAGCTGGTTCTCGAGCTTGAGCTTGAGCCACGCCGGGCGCGTGGCGACGATCTCGCCCACGGCCTCGACCTGGCAGCGCACGCCGCGGACGTTGCGCCGCGAGAGCACACCCGAGACGATCATCGCCGACAGCATCGCCGCCAGCACCAGGTACAGACCGTTGTTGCCGGTGTTCGTCGCCGCGATCGCCACGACCAGGCAGAGCAGGATGTACCCGAGGCCGAAATTGGTTATTCGGATCTCCCAGTCCGGGATCAGCCGAGTCATCGGTTTAGAGCTCTCGGTGGCACGGTCTCAAGTCCCAAGTCCCAAGTGGAGAACGCCTGAGCCCGACCTGGGACCTGGAACCTGAGACCTGAGACCTGTCCTCATACCGGCACGGGCACCTGCGCGACGATCCTCCGCACGATCTCTTTCTCCCGCCCTCCGGCACCGAACCCGTCCGAGGAGGCGGAAAGGATGCGGTGGGCCAGGACGGCCTCGGCGACTGCCTGCGCATCGTCGGGCGTCGCGAAGTCGCGGCCCCGGAGCAGCGCGTGCGCCTGCGCCGCGCGGAACAGGGCCTGGGCGCCGCGGGTCGAGACCGGCAGGCGCAGCTCCGCGGTCTTGCGCGTCTCGCGCACGAGGGCGTGGAGGTAGTCGAGCAGCTTCTCCGAGACGGCGACCCTCTCGGTTTCCTCCTGGAGCGTGAGCACGTCCCGGGGCCCGAGCACGGCCGGAATCGCGGCCAGGACCCGCTCGGCGCCTCCCCGGCGCAGGAGCATCTTCTCTTCGTCCACCGCCGGATAGCCGAGCGAGAGGCGCAGGAAGAAGCGGTCCATCTGCGACTCGGGCAGCGGATAGGTTCCCAGGTACTCCACCGGGTTCTGCGTCGCGACCACCATGAAGGGTTGCGGCAGCGCGCGCCGCTCGGACTCGATCGTGACGGCGGCCTCGTTCATCGCTTCGAGCAGGGCCGACTGGGTCTTGGGAGTGGCGCGGTTGATCTCGTCCGCCAGCACGACGTTGGCGAAGATCGGGCCGGGGTGGAACTCGAAGCGGTCGGTCCCGGCGTGGAACACGGAGATGCCGATGACGTCGGCCGGAAGCGTGTCGCTCGTGAACTGGATGCGCCGGAAGTCGAGCGAGAGGCTGCGGCCCAGCGCCCGCGCCAGCGTCGTCTTCCCGACGCCCGGCACGTCCTCGATCAGGACGTGCCCGCGGGAGAGCAGCGCGGTCAGCAACAGGTCCACAACCCGGGCCTCCCCGCGGTAGGCGAGCCCCACGTTGTCGCGCAGCTTCGAGAGCGCGGCCCATGCGCTGGTCATTCGGTTCCTCCCCGGGTCCCAGGTCCCAGGTCCCGGGTCCCAGGTCTTGGGACTCGAGACTTGGGACTTGGGACTTCGAGCTCCCGGCGCCGGAGACTCTCGACCGCGGGTTTCAGCTCCCCTTCGCGATCGAGCGGGAGCACGAGCACTCCCGCCGGGCCCGCCACGATCGCGGTTTCGCGGACGCCGGGGGCCAGCACGGGCATAGGCGCGAGCACCAGGTTGCCGGCGGAATCGCCTCCCCCGCGCAGGTCCCGCACCGAGCGCCACGTGCCCACGTCGCTCCAGCCGGCGTCGAGCGGCACAGCCCGCGAGCCGGAGGCTTTCTCGATCACGGCGTAGTCGATCGAGATGTCGGGGAGGGCCTCGTAGTCCGCCGCCGCGCCCGAGGCCACGAAACGCGCGACTCCGGAGACGAGTTCCGGCGCGACGCGACGCGCCTCCGCCACAAGGCGCGACGGGCGGAAGACGAAGATTCCGGCGTTCCAGAAGTGGCGGCCGGAGGCGGCGAACTCCCGAGCGCGCGCCGCGCCCGGCTTTTCGGTGAACCGCCGCACGGCGCCGTCTTCCGTCTCGAAGTATCCGAAGTCCGCCTCCGGACGCGTGGGCGGTACGGCGAGGATGACGACGCTGGCGCGGTCGGCCTCGGCGGCTGCGGCC
>JBASRI010000459.1:0-3915 GCA_049273755.1 Thermoanaerobaculia bacterium | reverse complement strand
GTGCCGGCCACGGCGGAGAAGAGGCACGCCCCGGCCGCGATGGCGACGGCGCCGGTCGGAAGGCCGGCGTCGCTGAAGGCCTGCAGATAGTCGCTGTGCGCCTCGGCGTAGGAGCTGGTCGCGAGCGGGGTGACGAAGCGCCGGCGCAGGCGGATCTCGGCGGCGAGCCGGTGCGGGACGTACTCGGCCGCGAACGTTCCGGGTCCGAAGCCGGTGAGCGGGCGCTCCCGCGTCATTTCCAGCGCGGCGGCCCAGGGTCCGCCTCGAAACGACACGAGGGCGTCCCAGTTCCCCGTGCGGACCGCCCGGGTGAGCTCGCCCGCGCGCTGGCGAAGCGGGGCGTAGGCGGCCAGGGCGAGGGCGACCGCTGCTACGGCCGCCGCGACCGGCAGCGCCGCGCGCGCCCGGAAGCGCAGGAACAGCAGCACGACCGAGCCGGCCAGCACCGACGTGAGCGCCGTCAGATTCTGGTTCACGAGCAGACCCGCTGCGAAGAGTCCCACGGCCGCCAGGGCGAGCACGCGCAGGGCGCGCGTTCGGGCCGTGAGTGCGATTCCCAGCGCCAACACGCTGGCGAGCGCCAGCGCGATCGCGAGGTAGCCCACGTTGCCGGCGAAGGCACCCGTGTCCTGCCGCGCTCCGAAGGTCTGGAGCGCGAAGGGGCTGTAGACGCCGCGGCTCTCCAGGATCGCGACCGCGGCGTTGATGCCACACGCCGCGAGAAAGGCGCCGCAAAGCCACGCGTGGCCGCGGCGGAGGGCGCGCGAGGCGCCCAGAGGCAGGAGCAGAGCCAGCAGGGTGATCGAGCGCATCGCGTCGAGCGAGATGCCGGGGCGCGGGGACGCCAGAGTCGCGATCCACGCGCCGGCGAGAGCCGCGAGGCCGAGCCACAGCGCCGCGCGCCGCGTGCCCGGACCCTCGCGGAGAAGCTCCGCGAAGTGCTGGCCGGCCGTGCGTCCCCGGGCGAAGACGGCGGCCGCCGCCAGGGCGGTTCCCGAGAGGGCGATCAGGCGCTTGGGCGCGTCGAACGCCGAAGCCGCGATCGTGTCCACCGCGAGCGAGGCACCGGCGAGGACCGCGCAGAGAGCGGCGACCGCGACGATCGCGCCCGTATCCGCCGCGGGTTTCTCGGGTGCGGCGGGCCTCTTCGCCGGTTTCTTCCTCGCCACGCGGGCGGATGTTATGACGTTATGCTCACCGCCGGGTGAGCGACACGAACGACGACTTTCCTCGGGGCCGGCTCGTCTCGTTGCCTCTGTGGGTGTACCGGCACCGCCGGCCGATCCTCATGGTGTTCGGCGGGCTGCTGCTGTCGGGGCTCCTCCTGCTCGCGTACTTCACCACCCGCGTGGCGCAACGCTTCGAAGGCAGGCGCTGGAACCTGCCCTCCCGGATCTACTCCGACCTGTACGTCCTGCGCCCGGGCGACGCAGCGACCCCCGCGGGACTCACGGCCAAGCTCGAGCGGCTCTTCTACCAGGACGTCGCGACGGCGCCGGAGCGTCCGGGCCACTTCCGCCGCGAAAAGGACGCGCTGGAAATCCATACCCGCGCCTTCCGCTACCCGGGCCGCTCCTTCCCGAGCCTGACCCTGCGCCTGACGTTTGGGGGAGGCCGCGTGAAGACGGTCACCGACCCTTCGGGCCAGAACGTTCCGGCGCTGACCCTCGAGCCGGAGCTCCTGGGTTCGGTGTTCTCGGCGGAGATGGAGGACCGGACCGTGATCCGCCTCGCCGACGCTCCGCGGTCGCTGGTGGACGCGGTGCTCGTGACGGAGGACCGCGACTTCTACCGGCACGGCGGGGTCTCGGTGCGCCGGCTCTTCGGCGCCGCGCTCGCGACGCTCCGGGGCGGAATGAAACAGGGCGGCTCGACACTGACGCAGCAGCTCGTCAAGAATCTGTACCTCTCTCCCGAGCGCACCGTGCGGCGCAAGGCCCTCGAGGCCGTCATGGCCGTGGTGCTCGACGCCCGCTACTCCAAAGACGAGATCCTCGAGGCGTACTTGAACGAGATCTACCTCGGGCGTCGCGGCGCGATCGGGATTACGGGCGTGGGCGAGGCCGCGCGCTACTACTTCGGCAAGGAAGTCTCGGACCTGGACCTGGCGGAGTCCGCGACGCTGGCGGCGATGATCCGCGCGCCCAACGCCTATTCGCCGTTTCGCAATCCTGAGCGGACCCGCGAGCGCCGCAACCTCATCCTTCGGCTGATGCGCGAGGAGGGGCGGATCGACGATGCGGCGATGAAGGCCGCCATGGAGGAGCCCGTCACGGCGCGCACGCGCGTCGAAGAGCGCACGAAGGCGCCGCACTTCGTAGACTTCGTCAAGGGCGAGCTGGCCGAGCGCTACGGAGCGCAGCTCCAGACCGAGGGCCTGCAGGTCTACACGACGCTCGACGTGGACCTCCAGCAGGCGGCGCAGCGCGCCGTAACGCAGGGGCTCGACTCCCTCGAGAAGGCGTACCGGCGCCTGGCATCGGCGGCCACCAAGGCCCCGCTGCAGGGTGCGCTCATCGTGCTCGAGCCACAGACGGGAGGCGTGCGCGCTCTGGTGGGCGGCCGCGACTACCAGCTCTCCCAGTTCAACCGCGTCACGCAGGCGCGGCGTCAGCCGGGCAGCCTCTTCAAGCCGTTCGTCTATCTGGCGGCCTTCGCCCGCCGCGACCTCGAGCCGCCGGTGACGCCCGCGACCATCCTCTTGGACTCTCCGATCACCGTGGAGTGGGGCACGCGCAGTGAAGAGGAGCAGTGGACGCCGCGCAACTACGACGGCCAGTACCGCGGCCGGATGACCGCCCGGCAGGCGCTCGAGAAGTCGATCAACATCCCGACCGTGCGAGCCTCGCTGATGGCGGGCCTGCCGCACGTGATCGGGGCGGCGCGGGCCGCCGGGATCGAGTCGCGGCTGCGGGGCTATCCGTCCGTCGCGCTGGGCGCTTTCGAGCTCTCGCCCATGGAAGTCGCGGGTGCCTATGCCGCTCTCGCCAACAGCGGCGTGCGCGTCAAACCCAACGCGATCGTCGGCGTGATGACCGGGGACGGAACCGTGCTCGACCGCAAGGCCTCGGAGCTATTGCCCTCGCTCCCGGCCGACGCGGTCTTTCTGGTCGACTCGATTCTCCGCGGCGCCGTGGATCGCGGCACCGCCGCGGGGGCGCGCGCCCGAGGCCTCACGGGAGTACTGGCGGGGAAGACCGGAACCACCAACGACGGCCGCGACGCCTGGTTCGTGGGCTTTTCGCCGCGCTTCCTGGCCGCCGTCTGGGTGGGATACGACGACAATCGCGGGTTGAACCTCTCGGGCACCCAGGCGGCGGTGCCGCTCTTCGCCGATTTCGCGCGTTCGGTTCCATCGCAGCTGTTCGCGGAAGGCTTTCCCGTTCCCTCCGACATCGTGACCGCCGAGATCGATCCGGACACGGGCTTTCTCGCGACGTCCGGCTGTCCCAGGACGATGACGGAGGTCTTCATCGAAGGGACCGCACCGACGCTTTCTTGTCGGGAACACGGGGCTGAGACTGCCGCTCTGATACATTCGGCTGTTTGAAGAAAAGCTCTAAACCGGGCTCTCCCTCTCCGATCCGAATAAGGGGAGCGCGGACCCACAACCTCAAGAACGTCTCGGCGGACATTCCCCTGGGCCGCCTGACGGTCATTACGGGCGTCTCGGGGTCGGGCAAGTCGTCACTCGCCTTCGACACGCTCTACGCCGAGGGCCAGCGCCGCTACGCGGAGTCCCTCTCGACCTACGCCCGTCAGTTCCTGGAGCGGCTGGACCGCCCCGACGTGGATTCGATCGAGCCCGTGCCGCCAGCGATCGCTCTCGAGCAGAAGAACGGCGTGCGCAACGCCCGCTCGACGGTCGGCAGCCAGACGGAGATCCACGACGCGCTGCGGCTGCTCTTCGCGCAC